>NZ_JBSGJD010000073.1:0-37419 GCF_053605405.1 Amycolatopsis sp. NPDC003861 | reverse complement strand
ACGCACCGAACGCCACATTGGGTGCGTTGGACGCAACCAACGCCACATTGGGGCGTTTGGGGCGGGGGCTAGGCGGTGATCTTCGCGTCCCAGTCGATGTGGTGCGAGTACAGCCAGCCGCGCTCCTCGCCGACATCGCCGCCCGCGCTCGCCTTCACCAGCTTCTCGACGCGCTCTCGCCGCAACCCCTCGTACGCCGCGAAAGCCGCGGCCGGGTCCGGCAGGTCGCGCAGGCACTGCGCCAGCACGACGCTGTCCTCCAGGGCCATCGACGCGCCCTGGCCCGCGGCCGGGGACGCGGCGTGGGCGGCGTCGCCCGTCAGGACCATCTCGGGCGTCGACCAGACGCGGGTCTCCGGGACGTCGTACGAGTGCCCGCCGAAGACCTCGTCCCCGGTGGCCGCGATGATGTCCGCGCACGGCAACGGGTCGCCGGCGAAGGCCGCGTGGGCGAACTCGCGCCAGCCGGCCGGGGTGAGCGCCGCGATCTCCTCGCGGGGCCGCTCGGCGTCCGGGATGCGGGCGAACCAGAAGGTGGCGCCGCCGGTGTCCGTGGTGAACCCGAAGGCGGCCCGGCTGCCGCGGACCATCCGGTAGATCCCCGGCGCGGCGGGCAGCCCGCCCGCGCGCGTGTAGCCGTAGACGACGGTCAGCCCGGTGTAGCGGGGCTCGTCGGCGGCCGGGTCGATCAGCCGCCGGACGACCGAGCGGAGGCCGTCCGCGCCGACGAGGACGTCGCCGGTCGCGGTGGTGCCGTCGGCGAACTCCGCCGTGATCCCGCCCGGGCCGGACCGGGCGCTCACCAGGCGGCGGCCGCGCTCCAGCGGGACCCCGCGGCGCGTGGCCTCGTCCTGCAGGACGCGGTAAAGCGTGGCGCGGGTCAGGGTGCGCGGCCCGTCGAGGCCTTCGGTGTCGAACTCGCGCCGCCCCACGGTCTCCCCGTTCGGGGCGACGAGCTCGACGCCGTACGCCGCGAAGGAGGCGTCGATCACCGGCCGGTCGGCGCCGATCGCGCGCAGAGCGTCCATGCCGTTGTGCATGATCGTGAGGAACGCGCCGATGTCGTCCCCACCGGCCGGGTAGGCCTCGTACACGATCGGTTCGTGCCCGGCGAGCTTCAGCGCCATCGCCGTGACCGTGCCCGAGATCCCGCCACCCGCGACCAGTACCCGCACTTCGCGTCCCCCCGTCGACTCCGCGTGCCGCCGTCGTCGACGTTACCGTGACGGCGGCACGCGGTGCCTACTTCTCCTTCGCACCGCTGGTGGCGATGTCGCCGTTCAGGCCGCGCGGGTAGAAGCCACCCGAGGACACCTTGTCCGGGTTGAGGTACGCGATGTTGAGCACGCGCTCGGCGGAGCGCCCGAACGCGATGCCGTTGGCGTCGGCCGGGACGAGGTTCGCCTTGCCGTTCTTGATGACGCCTTCGTCGTCGTCGGCCTTGCCGTCGAGGCTGTCGCGGGCGTCGGACATCTTGTTCGTGACGTCGCCGAGGCCGCGCTCGAACAGGGCGGACCGGATGATCCCGGCGTGGTAGGCCTCGACCGCGAGGATGCCCGCCGCCGCGTCGAGGAACGTCTTGTTGTTCACCAGCGGCGCCGCGCCCTTGTAGGCCGACACGCCGACGTCTTCGAACAGGTAGGCGGCGAGCAGGAAGTTGTTCTCGCTGCCGAACGGGTCGAACGTCTGACCCTTCTGGATCACGCCGGCCGCCTGCATGGCCGCGGTGAAGCTGTTCTGGAAGTCGATCTCCGGCTGCGCGACGGCGGCCTTGTCCAGTGCCTTGCGCAGGAAGTTCACGTGGGCGACCTCGTCGCCGGCGATCTCCTGGACGATCTGCTTGGTGTGCTCGCTCTTGAACTTGACGCCGTGCCCGCCGGAGACCTTGCCCAGGTTGCCGACGCCGTTGACGTACTTCTCGTTCAGCCCGTAGCCGTAGGCGGCGAAGGAGTACAGGTTCGCCTCGAGGTACTCGAGGTTGAGCGCGAAGTTCAGCACCGCGGCGTCACTCGCCGCCTCCTTCCCCGCGTCACCTCCCTGCGCGCCGTACTGCGAAGTGGCACCGGCCGAGCCGAGGCCCAGCGACAGCGCCGTGCCGAGCGCACCGGCACCCGCGACGCCGAGCCCCGCCGCTCCCGCAGCCTTGAGGAAGCGGCGGCGGTCGGTCGCGTTCTCCGCGCTGCGCTCGATCAGCTGCTCTGTGTAGCGTTTTCCGAACACCGGGGGACGTCCTCTCGTGACGAGTTCGTCCACCTCACCCACCGGTCATACGTACCTGGGCGTCCCCCGGCTCGGTCAAAACGGGAAAAATTTTGATCGACTTGCGTTTGCCCTGGTCAGCCGCGCTGCGCGACGGCGAGCCGGACGCACACGGCGAGCGCGCGGACGGCCTCTTCGACCTCTTCGAGCTTCGGGAAGGTCGGCGCGATCCGGATGACGGCGTCGGCCGGGTCGTTCCCGTGCGGGTGGGTCGCCCCGGCGGGGGTCAGCGCGACCCCGGCTTCCTTCGCCAGCCGCACGACCTCCTTCGCGGTGCCCTGCGGGACGGTCAGCGTGATGAAGTACCCGCCGGTCGGCTTGGTCCAGGACGCCAGGTCGGCCAGCTCCTCGGTGAGGATGCGGTCGACGGCCGCGAACTTCGGGCCGATGATCTCGGCGTGCTTGCGCATGTGGGCGCGGACGCCGTCCTCGTCCTTGAGGAAGTGCGCGTGGCGCAGCTGGTTGACCTTGTCCGGGCCGATGGTGCGCTTGCCGGTGTTGCCGGTCCACCAGGCGAGGTTGGCCTCGGACGCGCCGAAGAAGCCCACGCCGGCACCGGCGAGGGTGATCTTCGAGGTGGAGCCGAAGACGAAGACGCGGTCGGCGTTGCCGGCCTCGGTGGCCAGGGCCAGGAGGTCGGCCAGCTCCGGCTCGTCGTCGGTGAGGTGGTGCACGGCGTAGGCGTTGTCCCAGAAGATCCGGAAGTCCGGCGCCGCGGTGCGCATGGTGGCGAGCCGCTTGACGACGTCGTCACTGAACGTGACCCCGGTGGGGTTGCTGTACTTGGGGACGCACCAGATGCCCTTGACGGTGGGGTCTTCGGCGACCAGCGTCTCGACGGCGTCCATGTCGGGGCCCTCGTCGGTCATGTCGACCGGGACGAGCTCGATGCCGAAGCGCTCGGTGAGCGCGAAGTGGCGGTCGTAACCCGGGACGGGGGCGAGGAACTTCACCTGCGGCTCGTCGGCCCAGCGGCGCTCGGCGCCGGGCAGCTTGCTCAGCAGCGCCTGGACGACGGCGTCGTGCATCAGCTCGAGGCTCGAGTTGCCGGCGGCGAGCAGCTGCCCGGCGGGCACCTGCAGCGCGGCGGCGAAGATGCGGCGCAGCTCGGGCAGGCCGTTGAGGCCACCGTAGTTGCGGACGTCGGTGCCGTCCTCGGCCTTGAAGGTGCCGTCGCCCGGGAGGGAGAGCAGCGCGTTCGAGAGGTCGAGCTGCTGCGGGGACGGCTTGCCGCGGGTGATGTCCAGGGAGAGGCCTCGGCCGACCAGGGCCGCGTAGTCGCTGCGGGCCGTGTCGACGTCGACGGAAGCAGTGGTCATGGCCTCAACGCTAAACCCGCCGTCGATACCATTTCGGGGCGGGTCCTGGCTAGGGTGATTGGTGTGCATCTCGTCGTCCACGCCGACCAGCGGCAGTTCACGATCCGGGATTCTTCCGCCCGGTTGACGGGCAGCGGCTGGACTGCTTGCGCGGTGGAGCTTCACCGGATCGGGGCCGAGCCGGCCGGCCTCGCCATCGCGACGGCGCGGTCGGACGTGGTCGAGTCATCGGTGACGCTGGCGCCCTCGCCGCCCGCTCTCCTGCCGGACGCCGAGCACGTGGTGGAAGCGGACCTTCCGGTTCCGAGCGGGCGGTTGGTGATTTCCGGCCCTTCGGACTACCCGTCGCAGGAGAAGTTCTTTTCGGTGCTCCCCGGGTTGTACCGGGCGCGGGTGTCGTACGTGCCTGCGGGTCCGCCCGCGGTGACGTGGAACGAGCACGAGTTCGGGGAGCACTACCGGTACGTGGTGGAGCTGTGGCCGGTCGAGGAGCGGTCCGAGGTGGAGGTTTTGCGCCAGGGCGCGGCCGTTTGGGACGGTTAGAGCGCCGTCAGGGTCGCCAGCTTCCAGCGGCCGTCCACGCGTTTCGCCGTCACCGCGAGCTGGGCCACCGACGACGTCGGTGCTCCCCCGCCCTGGGCCACCGTCTGCTGGTCCAGGAACAACAGCAAGTCCGCCGAGTCTCCTCGCAACGACCGCACCCCCACCGCCCGGACCGTCGTGGTCCGGGTCAGCTTCTCCGCCGTGGCCCGCGTTCGCGCCGAGGCGAACTGCGTCGAGTATTGCCCGACCGCATCCCCCGTCAAGACCTCCGCCGCCGCACGCTCGGTGCGGGGCAGGTTTGCGTAGTCGTACGAGAACACCGCCTTCACCGCGTCGCTCACCTGAGACGAAACGTCCGAAGTGGCCGGCACGTCCACCAACGCCTGATTGTCCCCTGGCGACAGCGAAGCCGCTTCGATGCCGAACCACGCCGTGCAACCCAATGCCAGTGCCATCACCAGGACCAGGACGCGCGTCATGAGCCCGCCGCCTGGACTGCCGCGATCTTCCAGCCGGACGGGGAGCGGGACACGTCCACCGTCAGGCGGTTGAGACGCGGCGAAACCGCGCCACCGCCCGTCGATACGCGGACGTCCAAAACCGCCAGAAGGCGCGCGGAACCACGAGCGGGATCGATCTCCGTCACCGCCGCCTGGACCAGCGATGCCGAGGAAACCGTGCGGGCCGTGACCGCCCGGTCGATCTGCAGCTGGCGGTCGCCCGCCAGGTCCTTGAAGTACTGGCCCGTCGTCGCCGCTATCCAGCGGTCCACGTCCGCCGCCGCCGTGCGGTAGTCGATCGTGTTCAACGTGACCAGCGCCGGGCCGGCCGCCGCGAGCACGTCGTCGCGCGAACGGCCGCGTGCCGAGGACTCGTCTGCAGCCGCGCGCCACCAGGACCAGCCCGCGAACGCCGCCGCCAGGATCGACAACGCCGCCAGAACCACCAGGAGCCGCTGGGTCACGGCGCGCCCAGCAACCGGCCGAGGCCGCCCGCGGACGGCCCGGTCAGCAGGCTCAGCATTCCCGGCAACGGCGCAGGCGTGGCAGAAGCGGTCTGCGAAGGTGCCGCCGGGATCGCGGGCGGCTTCCCGGCGTACGGCGCGTTCTGCGCGCCCCGCACCCCGGTCGGGCTCCCGGGCGGCTCGGCGCAGTACGCGTTCATGTTGACTGGCGCCTCCGACTCATCGTTCGCCGGACGCTGCTTCGTCCCTTCGTACCCCTTCGTGCACGAGGCCGGGTCGAAGAAGTTGAACACCACACCCAGGTGACCGGTGCCGTCCGGGGACGTCGACGGCGAGAACGCCGAGATGATCGGATAAGCGACCAGCAGCTCCTCGATCGAGTCCGTCCGGGACGTCGTGATCTGCGCCGTGGTCAGCAGGTTGGCGAACAGGACGCCCAGGTCCGTCCCCGACGCGGCCAGCACGTCGCTGATCTGCCGGCCCAGCTGCGGCGCCTGCGCGATCACCCGCCGCAGGTCCGGATCCGACTTCTTCAGCTGACCGGCGATCGTGCGCAGCCCCGAAGCGAAGTCGGTGATGTTCGCCGCCTGGCGTTCCTGGGTGCCCAGCACGATCCGCGAGTTCGCCAGCAGCCCCTGCGTCTGCGGCACGTACTGCGCGGCCACCGCCGTCAGCGAGCCCGTGCTGTCCAGGAGCTGCTGCAGTTCCGGCCCCGCCCCCGCGAACGCGTTGTACGTCTCGTCGACGACCGTCCGCAGCGACTCCGGGTGCACGCTCGCGACCAGGTCGTCGAGGTGGGTCAGCACCGTGTCCGGCGACGGCGGCAGCGAGGTCTTGTCCGCCGTGATCACCGAGCCGTCCGTCAGGAACGGGCCGCCGTTGTGTTGCGGCAGCAGGTCCACGAACTGCTCCCCCACCGCCGAGCGGTTCGCCACCTGCGCGTGCGCGTCGGCCGGGATGTCCGGGGCGCCCGCGTCGATGTCCAGGGCGACGTCGACGCCGTGCTCGGTCAGCGTCATCGACGTCACCCGCCCGACCGTGACCCCGCGGTAGGCGACCTCGGAGTTGACGAAGATGCCGCCGGAGTCGGTCAGCTGCGCCGTGACGACGTAGCCGCGGTTGCCGAACAGCCGGTCCAGCCCCGCGTACCGGCCGCCGGCGTAGACGACCGAGACCACCGCGATGACGACGAACGCGAAGAGCTGGATCCGGATCTTGCGGGTCACCGGCCGCCCCCGATCAGCCCGAGCAGGCCGCCCAGCAGGCCGGGACCGGCCGCCGGTGGGACCGTGCCCAGGTCGGGCAGCGGCAGCGGGGGCGCAACCGCGGACGGCCGGCCGGACGGCAGGGCGATCGGCGGCTGCGACGAGTTCGTGAAGTTCGAGATCAGCACGTCCAGGTCGAGGTTCACGTTCGCCTCGACGTTCGCGTAGTCGCCCTTGATCACGTTGCCCGCGTAGTCCGGGAACGGATACGTCAGCAGGATCTGCAACGCGTTCGGCAGGTTGGCGCCGGCCTCGCCGAGCTTCGTCAACGTCGGCTGCAGGGCCTTGAGGTTCGCGACGAGCTGGTCGCGGCTCTTCGTCACGGTGTCCACCGCGACGCCGGACAGCGTGTCGAGCGCGTTCAGCATGCCCACGAGCTGGTCGCGCTGGTCCGTGACCACCTTCAGGCCCGGCGCGAGGTTGTCCAGCGCATTGGTCAGGTTCTGCGTCTGGCCGGTCAACGTCTTCGAGAGCTTCGCGAGACCGTCGATCGCCCGCAGGATTTCCGTCTTGTGCCCGTCGAGCTGAGTGGCCAGTTCGTCCACCCGGGACAGCAGCGCGCGGATCTCCGGCTCGTTCCCGGACAGCGCGTCGTTCAGCTCGTGGCTGATCTTCTGGATCTGCTCGACGCCGCCGCCGTTGAGCAGCAGCGAAAGCGCGCCGAGCACCTCCTCGACCTCGGGGTTGCGGTTGGTCCGCCCGAGCGGGATCTGCCCGCCGTCGGCGAGCTTCCCCGACGCGGGTTCCGCCGTGGGCACGCTCAGCTCGACGAACTTCTCCCCCAGCAGCGAAGACTGCTTCAGCTCGGCACGCGCGTTGGCGGGCAGCGCGATGTCGCCGTTGACGGTCATCGCCACCAGCGCCGAGCGCGTGTCCGGCGTCAGGGTGATCTTGTCGACCCGCCCCACCGCGACGTCGTTGACCTTGACGCTCGACTGCGGCACCAGGTCGAGCACGTCGGTGAACAGCGCGGTGACGTGGTACGGGTGGTCGCCGACGTCCGCGCCGCCCGGCAGCGGCGTGCCGTAGAGGCCGTTGAACCCGCCGTCGCTGCAGGCCGCCAGCACGAGCACCCCGGCGAGCACCCCCGCGAGCCGCTTCACTTGGCACCGCCCGAAAGCTGCTCCATGACGTCGACGAGCGGGAGCGGCAACGGCGGCAGCGTCCCGTTCTGCAGCGAATTCAGCACCTGCGGGATGGTCGGCAGCTTCAAGGCGCCGTCGAGGACCGGGGCCAGCTGCTTGCAGATGGTGCCGAGGGTGTCGGGGACTTCCTTGGGCGTGAACGAGCTGATCAGGCGGCACGCGGTGAGGATCGGCGGGTTGGTCAGCTCGTTCAGGTTGTCGCGGACGGCGATGGTGCCCGACGCCGCGTCGTAGGAGTTGATGAAGTTGGTGGCGCCGGTCGGCGCGATGTCGAGCACCTCGGCGAGCGCGGCACGCTGGTCGACCAGGACCTTCGACAGCGACGCCAGCTTGTCCACATTGGACTCCAAGGCCGTCTTGTTGTCGCTGACGAACTGCTGGACGTCGCCGAGCGCGCCCCCGAGGGACTGCAACGCGGCACCGACTTCGGACGAGTCGGCGGCGAGGAACTGGCTGACGTCGGCGACGCGGCCATAGAACTCGTTGAGCTGCTGGTCGCTCTGGGCCAGGGCGCCGGTGAAGGAGTCGAGGTTCTGCACGGTCGCGAACAGGTCGTCCTTCGAACCGTCGAGGGTCTTCGCGAGCTCGGCCAGCTGCCCGACCGTCGAATTCAGCGAAGCGCCGTTGCCCTTCAACGTGTTCGCCGCGGTGTCCAGGACGCCGGACAGCGCTCCGTCCTTGTTGGCGCCGTTCGGGCCCAGCGCCGTCGACAGCTTGTCCAGGCTCGAATACAGGTCGTCCAGTTCCACCGGCGTGGCCGTACGGTCCTTCGCGAGTACCGTCCCCGAAGCGAGCACGGGACCGCTGTCGTAGGCCGGGGTCAGCTGGACGTACCGGTCGCTGACCAGGCTCGGCGCCACGACGACCGCGCCGACGTCGGCGGGAAGTGACACGTCGTCGACGCGCATGTCCACGCGGACCGCGTCCCCCTCCGGCGTCACGTCGGTGACCTCGCCGACCGGCACGCCGAGCACCCGCACCGACGAACCCGCGTACAGCCCGACGGTCTTGCCGAAGTACGCGGACAGCTTGGTGCCGTTCGACGCCCGGAACACCAGGTAGAGCCCGGCGGTGACGATCAGCGCGAGGATGCAGGCGAACGCCAGCCAGGTCACCAGGCTGCGGCCGCGGGCGGTGTGGATGGTCATCGGCGGCCCACCCCCTGGTTCGGCGCCGCGATCGGCGGGGTGCAGCCTTCGGGGTTGATGTGCAGGCCGCCCACGGTGATCGTCGGCGGCAGCAGCCCGCAGAGGTAACCCTCGAACCAGCGGCCGTTGCCGGTGGCGTTCGCGCCGACCCGGGCGAACGGCGCCATCAGCTGCAGGCTCTTGTCGAGGTTGCCCTGGTTGCGCTGCAGGATGTCGGTCACCTTCCCGAGCTTCTCCAGCGTCGGCTTGAGCTGCGCGCGGTTGTCCTGGACGAGCCCGGTCAGCTGCTGCGAAAGCTGCTGGGTGCCGGTGAGCAGGGCGTTGATGGCCTGCTTGCGGTTCTGCAGCTCGGTGAGCAGCAGGTTGCCGTCGCTGATCACGCGCTGCAGCTGGGCGTTGCGGTCGGACAGGGTCTTCGACACCTGGCTCGTGTTGGCCAGCAGCGTGTGCAGGTCGGCGTCGCGGGAGGACACCGTCTTGGCCAAGGACGACAGGCCGGTCAGCGTGTCCTTCAGGTACTGCGGGCTGTCCTTGAGACTGTCGGAAAGCGCGTTGAAGCTGTCCGCCAGCTGTTTCGTGTCGATGTCGCCGACCGTCGTCGACAGCTGCTCGAAGGCGTCCTGCAGCTGGAACGGCGTCCTGGTGCGCGCCTGCGGGATGGTCGCGTTCGGCTCCTGCGCACCGTCGCCCTTCGGGTCGAGCGCCAGGTACTTCTCCCCCAGCAACGTCTTGATCTCGATCGACGCCGTCGTCGCGTCCCCGACCCGGACATCCTTGACCCGGAACTTCACCAGGACCTGTTTGCCCGCCAGCTTCACCGACGACACCGTGCCGACCTTGACGCCGGCGACCTCGACCTCGTTGTCGGGCGCCAGCCCGGCGGACTCGCCGAAGTACGCCGAATACGTCGTGCCGTTGCCGAAGAACGGGAGCTGGTCGGAGAAGTACGTCGTGGCCGTGACGAGCACGATCAGCACGAGCGCGACCGCGCCGACCGCGGCCTGGTTGCGTTCCTTCAGCGGCTTCACGGACCACACCTCTCCGCGCGCTGCGTACCGGGGATCGGGATGATCGGCAGCGTGATGTCGAGCGAGGAAATGCCGATGGTGCCGGTGATCCCGCACAGGTAGTAGTTGAACCAGCTGCCGTAGCTCAGGGTCCGGGTGAACTTCTGCAGGTTGCCCGGCAGCACCTCCAGGAGGTGGTTGAGCAGCACACCGGAGTCGCCGAGGTTCTGCGACAGCACCCCGAGCTGGGCCACGTCGTCCTTGAGCGCCGGGCGCGCGTCGGCCAGGAGCCCGGTGGTCGACACCGCCAGGTCGCCGAGCGCGCTGACCGCGTCACCGATCGGCTTGCGCTGCTCGGCCAGCCCGCTGACCAGCTTCTGCGTCTGCTCGATGAGGTCGCCGAGCTGCGGACCGTGGGCGTTGACCGTGCCGAGGACGGTGTTGAGGTTGGCGATGACCTGGCCGATCACCTGGTCCTTGCGCGCGATCGCCGTCGTCAGGGACGCGGTGTGCTGCAACAGGCTGGTGATCGTGCCGCCCTCGCCCTGGAAGACGCTGATGATCTCGGCCGACAGCTGGTTGACGTCCTTCGGGCTCAGCGCCTTGAACAGCGGCTTGAAGCCGTTGAACAGCACGGTGAGGTTCAACGCGGGTTTGGTGCGCTCCGGCGGGATCGTGCCGCCGTCCGGCAACGCCTTGTCGCCCGGGACGTCGGTGCCGAGCGCGAGGTAGCGCTGGCCGACGAGGTTGCGGTACTTGATCGTCGCGGTCACCGTCTCCGGCAGCCGGTAGGTGTGCTCGACATCGAACCGGACCTGGGCCAGGTTCCGGTCTCCTTCGACCACCTCGATCGCGTCGACCTGGCCGACCTTGACGCCGGCGATGCGGACGTCATCGCCTTCCTTGAGCCCGGACGCGTCGGTGAACTTCGCCAGGTAGCCGGACGTCTCGCCGAAGTTCGTGTTCGCGATGGTGGCCGCCAGGATCCCGGTGAGCAGCACGGTGACGACCGCGAAGACGCCCAGCTTGATCAGCGACGGGACGAAACTCCTCACTTGAGCTCCACCTCCGCCCCGCGGTAGAGCGGCCCGACGAGCAGGCCGGCCCACCCGGGCACGGCACCGGGCGCGGTGCCGAGCGCGGGCGAGGCGAGCAGGTCGATCAGGTCGTTTTCGTAGGCCGAGCCGACGATCGTGCCGTCGCCGCCGATGGCGCCCCCGCCGGCGGGCAACGTCTCGGGCGGGTACTTCGGCGGCGGGGGCTTGCTGGAGCCGTCCTCGATCGGGCCGTCGGGCGGGTACTGCGGCCACACGCCGGGGTGCGGGACGCTCGGGTAGCAGCGCGGGCCGCGCTTGTCCTCGTACTTCGGCTCGTCGACGCCGGGCAGGTACTTGCCGCGGCTGGCGGCGAACTCGATGGTGACCCGGCTGACCTCCGGGTGCGCGGTGCCCTTGCCGAACGCCAGTTCCGCCCGCGGCACCGACTCGGCGAGCTGGCGCATCAGGCACGGGTACTCGGGGGCGTACTTCGCGAGGACGTCCAGCGTCGGCTGGATGGCCGTGGTGAGCCGGATCAGGTTGTCCTTGTTCACCTGGAGGAAGCTCGTGAGGTCCACCGAAGCGGCGGTGACGGTGGCGTAGAGGTCGCTCAGCTGGGCGCGCTGGTCGACGATCGTCCGGCTGGTCGTCGTCAGGTCCGACAACGCCTGCAGGATGTCCGGCGCCGCCTGGTCGTAGGTGTTCGCGACGTTGGCGAGACCGGTGATGTCGGCCTTGACGTCCGGCAGCGACGGGTTCAGCTTGCCGAGGTAGTCGCTCAGCTGGACGAGGGTGTCGCCGAGCTGCTTGCCACGGCCGTCGAGCGCAGTCGCCACCGCGGTGAGCGTGCTCGACAGCTTCTCGGGCTGGACCGCCTGCAGCAGCGGCATCACGTCGTCGAGGACCTTCTGCAGCTCGATCGCCGCACTGCTGCGGTCCTGCGGGATGACGTCACCGGCCTCGATCGGGCCGTCCGACGTCTCGGGCAGCTGCAGGGCCACGTACCGCTCGCCGAAGAGCGTCTTCGGCAGCAGCCGCGCGGAGACGTTCTTCGGGATGGCGTGTGTCTTGTCCGGGTCGAGGGCCAGCTCCAGCTCGGCGTGGTCGCCCTTCGCCAGCACCGACCGGACCTCGCCGACGAGCATGCCGCGGACCTTGACGTCGCCGCCGGTGCGCAGCTGGCTGCCGACCCGGTCGGTCTCCAGCTTCACGAGCGTCACCGGCGTGAACGCCTTGTGGTAGACGGCGAGCGTGAGCGCGATGAACAGGGCGGCGACGAGCAGGAAGACCAGCCCCAGCACCTGGTACCGGAGCCGCTGCCAGAGCTCGCGCCTCATCCCGAGATCCTCACCGTGGTGTTCGCACCCCAGATGGCGAGGGACAGGAAGAAGTCCAGCACCGAGATCAGCACGATCGACGTCCGCACCGCGCGGCCCACGGCGACGCCGACGCCGGCCGGGCCGCCGCTGGCGTGGAAGCCGTAGTAGCAATGGGACAGGATCACGAGCACGCTGAACATGATCACCTTCCCGAACGACCACAGGACGTCGCCGGGCGGCAGGAAGAGCGTGAAGTAGTGGTCGTAGGTGCCCGCGGACTGGCCGTAGAGCCAGATGGTGATCTGCCGGGACGCGAGGTAGCTCGACAGGAGGCCGACCGCGTACAGCGGGATCACCGCGGCGACGCCGGCGAGCACCCGGGTCGTCACCAGGTACGGCATGCTCGGCACGCCCATGACTTCCAGGGCGTCGATCTCCTCGGAAATCCGCATCGCGCCGAGCTGGGCGGTGAAGCCGCAGCCGACGGTCGCGCTCAAGGCGAGTCCCGCGGACAGCGGGGCGACTTCGCGGGTGTTGAAGTAGGCGGAGATGAACCCGGTGAGCGCGGCCGTGCCGAGCTGGTTGAGCGCGGAGTAGCCCTGCAGGCCGACGATCAGGCCGGTGAACAGCGTCATCCCGATCATCACGCCGAGCGTGCCGCCGATGACCGCGAGGCCGCCGGTGCCGAAGCAGACTTCGGTGAGCAGCCGCAGCGTTTCCCGGCTGTAGCGGCGGATCGTGCGCGGTGACCAGGCGAGCGCTTTCGCGGCGAACGCCAGCTGCTTGCCGAGCCCTTCCAGGCTCTGGCCCGGGCGCGCGATGTACTCGAGCGTCCGGTCTTCGTCGACCCATCCGGTGGTCATCACATCGCCTTCGGCGGGACGATCCGCAGGTAGATCGCGGTGAGCACGACGTTGATCAGGAACAGCAGCAGGAACGTGATGACGACGGCCTGGTTGACGGCGTCGCCGACGCCCTTCGGCCCGCCCGCCGGGTTCAGCCCGCGGAAGGCGGCGACGACCCCGGCGACGAAGCCGTACAGCAGCGCCTTGATCTCGCTGATCCACAGGTCCGGCACCTGGGCGAGGGCGTTGAAGCTGGCCAGGTACGCACCGGGCGTGCCGCCCTGCAGGACGACGTTGAAGAAGTAGCCGCCGAGCACGCCGACCACGCTGACCAAGCCGTTCAGCAGCACCGAAACGACCATCGCGGCGAGCACCCGGGGCACGATGAGGCGCTGGATCGGGTTGACGCCGAGGACTTCCATGGCGTCGATCTCTTCGCGGATCTTGCGCGCGCCGATGTCCGCGCAGACCGCGCTGCCGCCGGCGCCCGCGACGAGCAACGCCGTGATCAGCGGGCTGGCCTGCTGCACGATGGCCAGGGCACTGGCCGCGCCGGTGAACGACTGGGCGCCGATCTGCGCGGTCAGCGAGCCGAGCTGCAGGGCGATCACGGCGCCGAACGGGATGGCGACCAGGGCCGTCGGGAGGATCGTGACACTGGCGAAGAACCAGCACTGCTGGATCCACTCGCGGGTCTGGAAGGGGCGCTTGAAGATCGCGCGCAGGACCTCCCAGGAGAGGGTCGCGAGGCGGCCGACCTGGGTCAGGGCCGCGGTTCCCGGGAGCGTGCCAGTGCCTCCGCTCACCACACCTCCCAGTAGATCGCCGTTGACCTCCGAGTCTTCTCCACACCCGGTTCCCGCTTTTGGTTAGCGGTGTTTACTCTCCCCTTCGGCAGTTCTCCTTCAGAAGTTGAGGGCGTGCGTCGCCGTCGCCCCGCCGTCCGCCACGAACTCCGCACCCGTGCAGTACGCGCTCTCGTCGCTGGCCAGGAACAACACCAGCTTGGCGACGTCCTCGGGCTGCCCGACCCGCTTCAGCGCGACCTTCTTCCCGACGTACGACATGTCGACTTTCTGGCCGCCCGCCGCGGTCTCCACCATCTTGGTGTCGATCGCCCCGGGGTGCACCGAGTTGACGCGGATGTGCTTCTTGCCGAGTTCCATCGCCGCGACCTTGGTCATGCCGCGGATCGCGAACTTGCTCGCGGTGTAGGCGACGAGGTAGGGCATCCCGGCCAGACCCTCCACAGAGGACACGTTGACGATCGAGCCACCGCCGGCGGCGGTCATCGGTTCAACGACCGAACGCATCCCGAGAAACGCCCCGATCTGGTTCACCCGGATCACGCGCTCGTAATCGGCCAGCGTCGTCTGCCCGAGCTCCGAAAAGTGCAGGATGCCGGCGTTGTTGACCAGCACGTTCGGCGCGCCGAACTCGGTGGTCGCGCGCTCGACCGCGGCGGTCCAGCCGTCCTCGTCGCCGACGTCGAGGTGCTGGTAGACGGCCTGTTCGCCGAGGTCGGCGGCCAGCTGCTTGCCCTCGTCGTCGAGGATGTCGGCGATCACCACCTTGGCGCCCTCGGCGACGAACGCGCGCGCGGCGGCCTCGCCCTGCCCGCGCGCCGCGCCGGTGATCAGGGCGATCTTCCCGTCCAGCCTCATGACTCTCCCAGGATTTCGGTGGCGGCGAACATCCGGCCGGGGTCGCGGTCGGCGAAGAAACTGCTCAGGGACGTCTCGAGCTCGTCGAGCTTCCAGCGCTGCTCGATCCGCGGCGGCTCGACCAGGGCGACCGTGCCGCCGTGGACGACGAACACCTGCCCGTTCACGGGCTCGGCCGCCGGGGAGGCGAGGTAGGCGACGAAGGGGGCGACGTGCTCGACCGAGAGCGGATCGGCGCCCTCGGCGGGAGGAGCACCGAACACGCCCTCGGTCATCGCCGTCCGCGCGCGAGGGCAGATCGCGTTGGCGCGGACGCCGTACTTGGCCAGGCTCCGGGCGGCCGACATGGTGAGCGCGGTGATGCCCGCCTTCGCGGCGGCGTAGTTCGGCTGGCCCGGCGACCCGATGAGGAACGCCTCGGACGCGGTGTTGACCAGCCGCCCGTACACCGGCGCGCCGTCCGCTTTGGACTTGTCGCGCCAGTGCTTCGCGGCGTTGCGGGACAACAGGAAGTGCCCGCGCAGGTGTACGCGCAGCACGGTGTCCCAGTCGTCGTCGGACATCGAGAACAGCATCTTGTCGCGCAGCACGCCCGCGTTGTTCACCACGATGTCGAGCCCGCCGAGGTCGAGCGCGGCGCTCACCAGCGCGTCGGCCGTGGCGCGTTCGCCGACGTCGCCGGCCACCGCGACGGCCCGGCCGCCGGCCGCTTCGATCTCGGCGACGACGTCCTTCGGCTCGCCGATGTCGTTGACGACGACCGTGGCGCCCCCCGCGGCGAGCGCGAGCGCTTCGGCCCGGCCCAGCCCCGCGGCGGCCCCCGTGACGATCGCCGTCCTGCCGGTCAAGCTCACCGCGGGACCTCCTCGCCGAGTCCTGGATCTCGCGCCTACAGTAGAATCTGTTCTCGTTCGAGGCAAGCCCTTCGGTGAACACCGCTAACCGATGGTGAACAGGGCATTCTTCGGGCAGCCCTTGATCGCACCGGAAACGCGTTCTATCTGGTCGTCCGGCACCGCGCCGGGCCGGATGACGAGCTCTTCGTCGTCATCCAGGTCGAAAATCCCGGGTGCGAACCCCACGCACACCGCGTTCGCCTCGCACAGCTCACGGTCGACCCCGATCTCCATGCTTCCTCCGCCACACGAGTCCTGGTACAACTAGAACAGGTTCTAGTGTAACGCCGGATCGAGGTGACAGGTGCGGATCGACTACACGCCGGAGCAGCAGGCCCTGGCGGCCGAGCTTCGGGAGTACTTCGCCGAGCTGATGACGCCCGAACGGCGGGCCGGCCTCCGCTCGGGCGGCGGCGAGTACGGCGATGGCGTGGCGTACAAGGAGATCGTGCGGCAGCTGGGCAAGGACGGCTGGCTCGCGCTGGGCTGGCCGCCCGAGTACGGCGGGCAGGGCCGGTCGATGCTCGACCAGCTGATCTTCACCGACGAAGCGGCCGTCGCCGGGGTGCCGGTGCCGTTCCTGACGGTGAACACCGTGGGCCCGACGATCATGCGCTACGGCACCGAAGAACAGAAGGCGTTCTACCTGCCGAAGATCGCCGCGGGCGAGCTGCACTTCTCGATCGGCTACTCCGAGCCGGAGGCCGGCACCGACCTGGCGTCGCTGCGGACGCGCGCCGAGCGCGACGGCGACGAGTACGTCGTCACCGGCCAGAAGATGTGGACGAGCCTGATCGAGTACGCCGACTACGTCTGGCTCGCGGTCCGGACCGATCCGTCCGCGAAGAAGCACCGCGGGCTGTCGATGCTCATCGTGCCGACGTCCGCGGAAGGCTTCTCGTGGACCAAGGTCCACACGGTCGCCGGCGCCGGGACGAGCGCGACCTACTACGACGGCGTGCGCGTGCCCGTGTCGGCGCGCGTCGCCGAGGAGAACGCGGGCTGGCCGCTGATCACCAACCAGCTCAACCACGAGCGCGTCGCGCTGACGTCGTCGGCGCCGATCCGCAAGGCGCTGGCCGACGTCCTGGAGTGGGCGAAGGAGACCGGCGCCATCGAGCAGGAGTGGGTGCGGCTGCACCTGGCGCGGGTGCACGCGGGCGCGGAGTACCTGAAGCTGCGGAACTGGCGGATCGCCTGGGCGGCCGCGGCCAGCGAGCTCGGCCCGGCCGAGGCGTCGGCGACGAAGGTGTTCGGCACGGAGTTCGCGATCGAGGCCTACCGGCTGCTGATGGAGGTGCTCGGCGCGGCCGCCGTCGTCCGCGAAGGCTCGCCGGGGGCGCAGCTGGCCGGGCGGATCGAGCGGCTGCACCGGTCGGCGCTGATCCTCACCTTCGGCGGCGGCACCAACGAGATCCAGCGGGACATGATCGCCGCGACCGCCCTCGGCCTGCCCGTCACGCGCTAGGAGCACCCATGGACTTCACCCCTTCCGAGGCGTCGGCCGACCTCGCGGCGCTGACCCGGCGGCTGCTGGCCGACAAGGCCACCCACGACCCGCACGGCACCGGCGGCTTCGACACCGTTTCGTGGACGGCGCTCGGCCAGGCCGGCGTGCTGGACGCGGCGCTGCCGTCGTCGCTGGGCGGCGGCGGGTTCGGGCTGCCGGAGCAGTGCGCGGTGCTGACCGAGATCGGCCGCGCGGTGGCGGCGGTCCCGTACCTGTCGTCGATCACGATGGCGGCGTCGGCGCTGGCCGGGTTCGGCACGCCCGAACTGGTGGACCGCTGGGTGCTGCCGGTGCTGCGCGGCGAGCGCGTCCTGGCGGTGGCGCTGTCCGGCTTCACGGCGTCGGACGGCCGGGTGTCCGGCGCGCAGACGGCGGTGCCGTTCGGCGCGTTCGCGCACGGGTTCCTGGTCGCCGCCTCGGACGAGGTCTTCCTGGTCGACGCAGCCACGTCCGGCGTGACAGTGCAGCCGCAGCGGACGACCGACCACGCGGACGCCGCGCTTCTGGAGCTGTCCGACGTGCCCGGGGTGCCGCTCGGCGACATCGGCGAGTGGCTGCGCCTGCGCGGGACGGTCGGGGTGTGCGCACAGCAGCTCGGCGTCGTCGAGCGCGCGTTGGAACTGACCGCGGCATACGCGGCCGAACGGAAGCAGTTCGAACACGTCATCGGCGGCTTCCAGGCAGTCCGCCAGCGGCTGGCGGACGCGTACCTGGACGTGGAAGCGGTCCGCCTGACGACGCTGCAGGCGGCCTGGCAGCTGACGTCGGACGTCCCGGCCGCCGCGGAAGCGGTGGCGACGGCGAAGTTCTGGGCGGCGGAGGCGGGCCACCGGGTGGCGCACACGGCGGTGCACGTCCACGGCGGCGTCGGCATCGACGTCGACCACGTGGTCCACCGGTACTTCGCGGCGGCGAAACGCCTGGAGTTCCAGCTCGGGGCGGCCACCCAGCAGCTCCTGGCGCTGGGCGAGCGGCTCGCGGACCGCGGCTAGCTCGCCGCGTAGGTCCAGAACTCCTTCATCAGCGGAGTGGGCTCGGGGCTGGTCAGCTCGACCTGGGTGAGCAGCACCGAGACCGTGCCCGTCGCCGGGGTCAGGTGCAGGGCCGTGCCCGCGCCGCCGACCCAGCCGTAGCGGCCCGGGACCTCCCAGGGCTGCTTCGCGTCGACGTCCACCGATCCGCCGTAGCCCCAGCCCTGGCCGTGCAGGAACGGCCGGGCCGCGTCCCGCTGGGCCGGGGTCAGGTGGTCGGTCGTCATCCGGTGGACCGACTCCGGCCTCAGCAGGCGGTGGCCGCTCGCGGTGCCCTCGTCACGGAGGAACTTCGCGAAGGCCAGCAGGTCTTCGGCCGTCGAGACGAGCCCGACGGCCCCGGACGGGAACGGCGGCGGCGCGCTCCAGCGGCCCTCCGGCGAGTCGATCAGCCGCAGTCCTTCCTCGCCGCGGCGGTAGGCGCTGGTGAACCGGCCGAGTGCCGGGGTCGGCACGGTGAATCCGGTGTCGGCCATGCCGAGCGGCTCGAACAGCCGCTCGGCCAGGAACTCCGGCAGCGGACGGCCGGCGACCCGCGCGATCAGCACGCCCTGCAGGTCCGAGCCGGTGTCGTAGAGCCACGCCTGCCCCGGCTGGTGCAGCAGCGGCACCTGCGCGAGCGCCGCCAGCCACTCGTCCGGCGACAGCGCCCGCGGCGACGCGGCCGGGTGGCCCAGGACCTGGAGCAGCAGCTCGACGGCGGGTTGCGTCATGTCTCCGGTGAGGCCGTACCCGCCGCGGAAGGTGAGCAGGTCGGCCACGGTGATCGGGCGGACGGCCGGGACGACGTCGTCGATGGGGCTGTCCGGCGTCCGGACGACCACGGGAGAGGCCAGCTCCGGCAGCCACCGCGCGATCGGGTCGTCCAGGGCCAGCTCGCCGTCGTCGACGAGCAGCAGGACCGCCGCGGCGGTGACCGGCTTGGTCAGCGACGCGATGCGGAAGAGCGAGTCCCGGGCCATCGGCACGGTGCCCTCGGCGTCGGCCGAGCCCACGGCCGCGGCTTCGACCTGGTCGCCGCGGGCGACGAGCGCCACCGCGCCCGGCAGGTCGCCGGCGTGCCGGGTCAGCAGCTCGGACAGCGCAGTCATGGTCAGTCCTGGGGGTTGATCGCGCGCAGCCGGCGCGGGCCGGTGTCGGGCCGGGACGGCGGGGCGCCCAGCACCAGGCGGGCGTTGGCGACGAAGGCGCCGTCCGGCGAGGCCAGGATCGGGTCCAGCACCAGCGACCGCACCTCGGGGTTGTCCTCGGCCAGGGCGGCCACGCGCAGCACCATGTCCTGCAGCGCGGCGAGGTCGGCCGGCTCGTCGCCGCGGTAGCCGGTGAGCAGCGGCGCCGTCCGCGGCTCGCGCAGGAGCGTCGCGGCGTCGACGTCGGTGAGCGGCACGGCCCGGTAGGCGCGGTCGCCGAGCAGCGTGCTGACCAGGCCGGACAGCCCGAACGAGACGAGCGTGCCGAACGACGGGTCGTCCTGCAGCCCGATCACGCACGACAGGCCCTTGGGCGCCATCCGCTGGACGTACACCTCGTCGTCGCCGGAGACCTCGCGCAACGTCTCGTAGGCGGTGCGCACCGAGTCTTCGGAGGCCAGGTCGAGCCGGACACCGGCCAGGTCGGGCCGGCCGCGCAGCCGTTCGTCGACCGCCTTGAGCGTCACCGGGTAGCCGAGCTCGCCCGCCGCCGCCACCGCTTCGTCCACAGTGGACACGATGCGGAACGGCACGACGTCGATGCCGTAGCAGTCCAGCAGCCGCACGACTTCGGCGTCCGAAAGCAGCGTCGTCTTGCCGCTGTCGGCCTCGAGGAGCTCGCGCACGATGCCCTGCGCCTGCTCGGTGTGGATGCCTTGGGGCCGGATCAACGTGCCCTGCGGGCGTTGCCGCCACGCCGCGTACCGCACGACCCGGGCGAGGGCGTTCACCGCGCGTTCGGGGCTCGGGTACGACGGGATCGAGCCCCGCGTCGGCACGCCGTCGCGGGACAGCACGGCGAGTTCGTCCGGCACGCCTTCGGCGGCGAGGAACGTCGAGACGATCGGCTTCCGCTGCCCCAGTTCGACGACGGTTTCGCGCAGGGCGCGCGCGTACGCGGTGCCGGGGATGGCGATCGGCGGCGCGAACACGACGACGAGCGCGTCGGTCTCCGGCGAGGTGAGGGCCTCGCGGACGGCCGTGGCGAACTCCTCCGGCGGCGCCTGCGGGCCGACGTCCACCGGGTCCGTGGCGAGCCGCAGGCCCTGCATCCGCGCGGTGTCGGCGGCCAGGAGCCCGATCGCGCTGGAGTTGCCGACGATGGCGACCCGCGGCCCGGCGGGCAGCGGCTGGTGGGCGAAGACGAGCGCGGTGTCGAACAGCTGCGCCAGCGACTCCACCCGGACGACCCCGGCCTGCTCGAACAGCGTCTGGACGCTGGCCTCGTCGATCTCGGTCGACGTCGCCGCGAGCTGCGGCCGGACCGCGTGCCGCCCGGACTTGACCGCGACGATCGGCTTCGTCCGGGCGAGCCGCCGGGCCAGCCGCGCGAACTTGCGCGGGTTGCCGAAGGACTCGAGGTACAGCAGCACGAGGTCGGTGTCCGGGTCGGTTTCCCAGTACTGGAGCAGGTCGTTGCCGGAGACGTCGGCGCGGTTGCCGGCCGAGACGAACGTCGACAGGCCGAGGCCGCGCGCTTCGGCGTCGGCGAGGATCGCGGTGCCCAGGGCGCCGGACTGGCAGAAGAAGCCGGTGCGCCCGCGGCCGGGCAACCGCGGCGCGAGCGTGGCGTTCAGCCGGATGCCGGGTGCGGTGTTGAGCACGCCGAGCGCGTTCGGGCCGACCACGCGCATGCCGTGCGCCCGCGCCTCGCCGACCAGCCGCAGCTCGGCGTGCAGGCCGTGCGGCCCGGCTTCGGCGAACCCGCTGGACAGGATCAGCAGCGTCTTCACGCCCTTGGCCAGGCAAGCGTCCAAAACGGACTCGACGGCCTCGGCGGGCACCGCGACGACGGCCAGGTCGACCGGGTCCGGGATGTCCAGCACGGACGGGTACGCGCGGACGCCGCGGACCGAGCGGTGCTCGGCGTTGACCGGGTAGACGGTGCCGGTGAACGCGGCGACCAGGAGGTTCGCGAAGGCGACGTGCCCGACCTTGTTCGGTTCGGTGGACGCGCCGATCACGGCCACAGACGTCGGGTGCAGCAGGTTGTGCACGCTGCGGGCCTCGGCGGCCTGCTCCCGGGACCGCGCGACGGCGAGGGACTCCTCGGTCGCGTCGATGTCGAACTCCAGGTGCAGGACGCCTTCCTCGAATTCGCGGCTGACCTGGTACCCGGCGTCGCGGAAGACCCGCACCATGGCGGAGTTCTCGGCGAGCACCTCGGCGACGAACCGGCGCAGCCCGCATTCGGACGCGGCCGCGGCGAGGTGTTCGAGCAGGATCGAGCCGAGCCCGCGGCCCTGGTGGGCGTCGCTGACGACGAAGGCGACCTCCGCCGACGGCCCGTGGTCGAGCCGTTCGTACCGCCCGACGGCGACGATGTCGTCGCCCAGGAAGGCGGCGAACGCCACCCGGTCGTGGTGGTCGACGGTCGAAAAGCGCTTCAGGTCCTTTTCGGGGATCCGCGGGTAGGCGCCGAAGTAGCGGAAGTAGCGGGTGCGTTCGGAGAGCTTCGCGTGGAAGGCGACGAGGCCGTCGGCGTCGGAGGGCACGACCGGCCGCAGGTGGACGGTGCCGCCGTCGGACAGCACGACGTCGGCCTCCCAGTCGCGGGGGTAGTCGAAGGGATCCCGTCCGGCCATCGGTCAGTCCCTGGGGTCGTCCGGATCGAGGCCGTGCAAAGGGAAGACGGCCCGGCGCGTGTCCCGGACGGCGATGTCGACCGGGTCGTCCTCGCCGTCCCCCCACGGCTTGAACTGCGTGTCGCGGTCGTCGGACATGGTCTGCGGCAGTTCGGCGTGCGGGGCGGCCTTGGTGACGGTCTCCCGCCAGCCGGGCGGCAGCGGCGTCGCGGGATCGACGTCCCGGTCGAGGACGGTGGCGATCAGGTGCGTCCAGGACCGCGGGACGACCCGGATCAGCTGGTAGCCACCCCCGCCGACGGCGATCCACTTGCCGCCGGCGTAGGTCTCGGCGAGGTCCCGGAGGGTGGCGTAGATGGTCCGGTGCCCGTCGACGGATAGGGAGAGATCGGCGAGGGGGTCTTCCTCGTGGGAGTCGACGCCGCACTGGGTGAAGAGCAGCTGCGGTTCGAAGTCGGCGAGGAGGGAGGGAACGACGGCGTGGAAGGCCCGCAGCCAGCCGGGATCTCTGGTGCGTGGCGGCAGCGGGACGTTGACGGAGGTGCCGTCGGCCTTCCCCCGGCCGGTCTCGGCGGAGTAGCCGGTGCCGGGCCAGAGCGTGAAGGGGTGCTGGTGCATGGAGATGGTGAGGACGCGCGGGTCGTCGTAGAAGGCGGCCTGGACGCCATCGCCGTGGTGGACGTCGGTGTCGATGTAGGCGATGCGCTCGAAGCCGTGGTCGAGCAGCCACGAGATGGCGACGGCACAGTCGTTGTAGACGCAGAACCCGGCGGCCTGGTCCCGCATGGCGTGGTGCAGCCCCCCGGCGATGTTGACGGCCCGCGTGGCTTCCCCTTCGGCAACCTTCCGCGCGGCGAGCAGCGTCGACCCGACGACGAGGGCGGAGGCATCGTGCATGTCGGAGAAGACGGGGTTGTCGGAGGTCCCGAGCCCATGCCCGACATCCCACCCGACCAGAGGAGCCTCCCGCACGGCGGCGAGGTATTCGGGGGCGTGGATCCGCAGGAGTTCCTCGTCCCCGGCCCCGGTGGGGACGAGCAGTTCGACGTCCTGGAGCACGCCGAGCTCGGTGGCCAGCCGGACGGTGAGCTCCAGCCGCACGGGATTGAACGGGTGATCCCCACCCAGGTCATAACCCAGCAGGGCCCGATCCCAGACAACGGCCGGCGACATGCGGTCGACTCTAGTGCGGATCGCGGGGCTGCGTGGAGTGGACGGGGCTCGCGGGGTGGGCGGGTGGGCTCGTGGTGGGGGCTCGGGGTGGGTGGGCGGCGGTGGCCGGTTCCCGCTGGGGTGCGGGGTCGCTGCCCGGCGGGGCAGGACGGCCCGGCGGCGGGCCGTCGCCTGGGTTGGGTAGGCGCTGGCCGGCTCGGCGCGAGTGGTCGGGATCGGCCAGGCCGCCCCGCGCGGCGGGACCGCCGGGCGAGCGCACCCCCGGCGGAGTTCGGGTCACTCGGCTCGGTGAGCGACCGCGCCTCGCTCCGAGTATCGGCGCAAACACGGCTCGGCTCGGAGGATGCCCTCGCCGGACTGCGACCGCCAATCGACCTGGCGCCGGGGTGGCTGAGCCGGAGAAGGGTGCCCGCCGCCGGACGGAGGCCGCCACCTGGCTCGGAAGGATTCCCGGCGGCAGGTCGCGGCCGCCGCTTGGCTCGGAGCCGGGCGGCTCGCCCAGGGAGGGGCCGCCGCTGGCGATGGCCCTGCGCTCAGCACAGATTCAGGGGCTCAGCCTGGGAGAGGGCCGCCGCCGGGCGATGGGCGGTGCTCGGCCCTGACCCGGGGCTCAGCCGGGGAGGGGGCCTGTTGCTGCTGGGCGGGCCGGGTCCCGGGACCAGTGGGACCACGAGCCCGCATACAGGCCCGCTCGTGGGTGGCCCGCCAGCTCCAAAGCCAAGACCACCGAGCTGGCCGTCACCCCTGAGCCGCAATACGCGGCTACCGGCTCTCCCGGGCGGAGGCCCAGGCCTGCGAACCTCTCCGCCAGCTCGGCCGGGGGGCGCCAGCGGCCGTCTTCGCCCACGTGGGCGGCGAAGGGGGCGTTCACCGCGCCCGGGATGTGGCCTGCTCGGGGGTCCACCGGCTCCGTCTCGCCCGTGTACCTCGGTTCTGCGCGGGCGTCCAGCAGGAGGCCGTCGCGGGCCAGGGCTGCTGCCTCGTCCGCGTCCAGGACCGGCATGGCTCCCGGGCGGACCGTCAGGTCGCCCGGCTCCGGGGTCGCCTCCTCCGTGCTCACCGGGTGCCCCTCGGCCGTCCACGCCGCGTAACCGCCGTCCAGGACCGCCACCTCTTCGTGGCCCGCCCAGCGCAGGAGCCACCAGGCCCTCGCCGCCACCGAGCCGTCCGCGTCGTCGTACGCCACCACCGGGACGCCCTCCCTGATCCCGGCCGCGCGCAAGTCCCGCTGCAGGTCCGCCGGGTCGGGCAGGGGGTGCCTGCCGCCCTCGCCCGGCTTGCCCGCCAATACTCTGTCGAGGTCGGTGAACACCGCTCCGGGTACGTGGCCCTCTCGGTAGGAGTCGGCGCCGGGCGGGCCGGCGAGCCGCCAGCGGACGTCGAGGACCACGGGGCGGTCCCCGGCCGGGCCGGCCAGCGCGGCGGCCAGTTCGGTGGTGCTGATCAGCGGACGCATGCCTCCCATCTTCCAGCGACCGCCCACCCGGCCGCGCCGGGGTGGCGGACATCTCCCCCACCGGCGCGTCCGCACCGATCCGGCCGGGAACAGGCCGTCCACCGCCCGGCACGTGACCAGTGCCGGGGCGTCCCCGGCCGCGACCGTGGCCGGATCGGTGACCATCGGCGCGGTAGCCCCGAGGGCCGCCGCCGCTGCCGGGGTCAACGACTACGATGAGCAACGCGGACGAAGGGGACAGCGTGAACGATCTCATCGACACCACCGAGATGTACTTGCGTACCATTTACGAGCTCGAAGAAGAAGGTGTCGTTCCGCTGCGCGCCCGCATCGCCGAGCGCCTGCAGCAGAGCGGCCCGACCGTGAGCCAGACCGTCGCCCGGATGGAGCGCGACGGGCTGGTCGTGGTCGCCGACGACCGGCACCTGCAGCTGACCGACCACGGCCGGGAACTGGCCATCGCCGTCATGCGCAAGCACCGCCTCGCCGAGCGCCTCCTCGTCGACGTGATCGGGCTCGAGTGGGAGCACGTGCACAACGAGGCGTGCCGGTGGGAGCACGTGATGAGCGAGGCCGTCGAGCGCAAGCTGGTCAAGCTGCTCGACCACCCGACCACCTCCCCCTACGGCAACCCGATCCCCGGCCTCGACAAGCTGGGCGACGGCGAACCGGCGCCGCCCGCCGAGGCCGACCTGGTCCGGCTCGACGAGTTCGCCCGCACCGGTGGCGGCCGCGTCGAGATCCGGCGCATCGCCGAGCACGTCCAGCTGGACGAGTCGCTGATGACCGAGCTCAAGTCCGTCGGCATCGTGCCCGGTGGCACGGTCACCGTCGGCAAGGCCAACGGCGGCACCATCGAGGTCACCGGCGGGGACACCACCGCCCAGGTCGCCAGCTCCGCGCTGCACGCCGTGCTGGCGCAGGCTCGATGAGCCCCGCTTCGGAGGCCGTGGCCGCGTTCCGCACGGTCCACGGCAAGGCGCCGGCCGGCGTCTGGTCGGCGCCCGGCCGCGTCAACCTGATCGGCGAGCACACCGACTACAACGACGGCTTCGTGTTGCCGTTCGCCCTGCCGCACCGGCTGGCCGTGGCGGCGTCACCCCGCGAGGACGGCATCCTGTCCGTGGCCACGCTGGGCGACGACGGCCAGCTCCAGCGCTCCGGCGAGCTCAAGATCGCCGACCTGGCGCCGGGCTCCGTCGACGGGTGGGCCGCGTACCCCGCGGGCGTCGCCTGGGTGCTGCGCGACCAGGGGTTCGCGAACGGGGCCGACCTGGTCATCGCCGGGGACGTGCCGTCGGGGGCGGGCCTGTCCTCCTCCCACGCGCTCGAGTGCGCGGTGTCGCTGGCGCTGCTCGGACTGGCCGGCATCGAGGTCGACGGCAGCCGGGACGACGTCCCGGCGCGGCCCGAGATCGCGCGGTGGGTGCAGCGGTCGGAGAACGACTTCGTCGGCGCGCCCACCGGCCTGCTCGACCAGACGGCATCGCTCTGCTGCACCGAGTCGCACGTGCTGTTCCTCGACGTCCGGTCGGGTGAGCAGGAGCAGGTGCCGTTCGACCTCGCCGAGGCCGGGCTGCAGGTGCTGATCATGGACACCCGCACCAAGCACTCGCACGCCGAAGGCGGCTACGGCGAGCGCCGCCGCGGCACCGAACGCGCGGCCGAGCTGCTCGGGGTGAAGGCGCTGCGCGACGTCACCGTCGAAGGCCTCTCCGACGCCCTCGACCGGCTGCCGGAGGACCTGGCGCCGCTGGTGCGGCACGTCGTCACCGAGAACCAGCGGGTGCTCGAGACGGTCGAGCTGCTGCGCGCCGGGCGGCTGGCCGACATCGGGCCGTACCTGGACGCCTCGCACGTCAGCATGCGCGACGACTACCGGATCTCCACGGCCGAGCTGGACCTCGCGGTCGACTCGGCCCGGGCGGCCGGTGCGCTCGGCTCGCGGATGACCGGCGGCGGCTTCGGCGGCTCGGCGATCGCGCTGGTCCGCGACGCCGACCTGGACCGGGTCAAGGAGGCCGTCGAGGCGGCCTACGAAAAGGCCGGCTACCGGCGGCCGCGGATGTTCACGGCGGTGCCCTCGCGCGGCGCCGGCCGCGACGAGCTCTGACACCGCGCGGGTCCGCCCGGGGCAACCCCCGCGCGGACCCGCGCGTCGGGCAGGGGGAAGACTGTGGCGCACAGTCACCCTCGGCAGGAAGGCCTGGATGTGTCGGAGCAGAGCAACGCCCTGAAGCTGGTCGTGACGGGCGGAGCCGGGTACGTCGGAAGTGTCTGCGCCGCCCGGCTGGTCGAAGCGGGGCACCAGGTCACGGTCGTCGACGACCTGTCCACCGGGCACGCCGACGCCGTCCACCCGGACGCGCGGTTCATCGAAGGCGACGCCGCCGAGGTGGCGGGCAGCCTGCTGCGCGAGGGCTTCGACGGCGTGCTGCACTTCGCGGCGAAGTCGCTGGTCGGCGAGTCGATGACGGAGCCGGCGAAGTATTGGGAAGGCAACGTCGTCACGTCGCTGCGGCTGCTCGAGGCCATGCAGGAGCACGGCACGCCGCGGCTGGTGTTCTCCTCGACGGCGGCGACCTACGGCGAGCCGGAGCAGTCGCCGATCCCGGAGACGGCGCCGACCCGGCCGACCAACACCTACGGCGCCACGAAGCTCGCCATCGACGCCGCGATCACCAGCTTCGCCGTCGCGCACGGCTTGGCGGCGGTGAGCCTGCGGTACTTCAACGTTGCGGGGGCGTACGGCGCCTTCGGCGAGCGCCACACCACGGAAACCCATCTGATTCCTCTCGTTCTGCAGGTCGCTTCGGGCGACCGCGAGCGCATCCAGATCTACGGCGACGACTACCCGACGCCGGACCACACGGCGGTGCGCGACTACATCCACGTGGTGGACCTCGCGGACGCGCACCTGCTGGCGCTGAAGCACGCCACCGCGGGCGAGCACCGCATCTACAACCTGGGCAACGGCACCGGGTTCTCCGTTCTCGAGGTGATCGAGGCCTGCCGGGCGGTGACCGGCCACCCGGTGCCGGCCGCGGTGGCTCCGCGGCGGGCGGGCGACCCGTCGGTGCTCGTGGCGGCCAGCGACCGGGCGCGCGAGGAACTGGGGTGGAAGCCGGAGCGGACCGAGCTCGCCGGGATCGTCCGGGACGCTTGGGAATTCACCCAGGCTCGGCGGGGCTGATGACCTCGGCGGGCTGGGGCTTTGCGCCCCGGCCCGCGGAGGTGGTGGGTCGAAACGCTGCGCTCGGCTCCGGAGCTGGCTGGCCTGCGGACTTCGGCAGGTGAGGAGCTGGGCTGGCAGCCGCAGCGGACCGAATTGGCCGGGATCGTCCGGGACGCTTAGGAGTTCACCCAGACTCGGCGGGGCTGGTGACGGCATGGCGGCCTCAGCCGACTGCTCGGCCCGCCAGCTCCCACAGCCATCCGGCCGGGGATCCACAGAGGACGGCTCGCCGAGCCGGAGGGGACTCATGCCGCCTGGTCCAGGTCGAAGTCTGCCGGCTCCAGGCCGAAGCCAACCAATGGGCCGGCCGCCGCTGTCGCCAGGCCGCGGATTACCTCCGGTGGTGTTCCGGTGTCCAGGACCCTTCTCAGCAGGGATGCCAGGAGGTGGCCGGGTGCTGCCTCCAGGGCGTTGTCCAGGGCCATGCCCGCGAAGGTTCCGTCGCCGCGGAGGTAGGCCGTGAACCCCAGCAACGCCGCCGGCTCTGCTCGGTGCGGGGGTGGGATTTCGCGGACCAACGTCAGCCAGACGCGCTCCGCCTCCCGGGCCGATGCGTCGCCCGCGGGTACCGCCATCGCCAAGCACATGTCGCGGATTTCGGGCCGCTCCAACGCTCTTGCCAGCTGGACTGCTTCCTCGTCCGTTGGTGGGCCTTCGTTCCGGCGCTGCCGCAGGAACGCCTCCCGGACCACCGTGGCCGCGTCATCGACGGTTGTTTCGTCCGGAAATGCCAAGCGGGACAAGCGATCCGCGCGGCGAGCGAGAGCCTCGGGCGACCTCGGGGCCAGCAGCTCCTCGAGCTCCTCGCGGCTGTCGAACGCCACCGTGCCGCGCTCGGTTGCGGCCGCCGCCACGACCGTTGCGCTCGGGTCCGGCAATTCGCCAACACATCCTTCCGTGCGGTAGCACGCCCAGGGTGCGCCCTTGGTGATTTCGGGCGCCCACAGGGCGTGCAGCACCGGGAGGCCGCACTCCCCCAGCACCCGCTCCAGTTCGTCGAGGAAATCCTGGTGCGGCGGCGGCTTTCCGGGTCTTCGCTCGCCGCCGACGATCACCAGTGTCACGCCGATGTGGTGGCCCGCGGCGAACGCCGGGACCATCGCCTGTGCCTGGTGGGCCTGATGTTCCGGGCGGGGCAGGTCACCGCGCAGCACCAGGCCCGGGCGGTTGCCCGGGTGCCGGTGGCCGAGCAGGACTACGGATTCCTCGGGGCGGAAGCCGATCAGGTACGGGAGCGCGGCCAGCAGCTGCGCGGGATCGCGGAGGTCGGCCGGCGTGGTTGTGGTCATGCCTCCACGATGCGGCAGAACCGGTCCGGACGGGGCGGCGGCGGGAAATCTGTGGATGGCCGGGGCCGATGTGGACGGAATTCGCCCGGCCGCGGCCGGGTGGGCCGTTCCTGTCGGTGGGGCGGGCTATGCTGCCCGGCCCCACCGGCCGAACGGGGTCCGGAATCCCGGACGTCAGTCGCAGTGCTCGAACCCGCTCTCGTAGGTGTTGGCGCCCACCGAGCCACCCCACTTCACGCAGGTCGAGTCGGCGGTCTTCTTCACCGGCCCGGCGTAGTAGGTGAAGCTGCCGGAATCGGTCACCCGGGCCGAACCCTGGACCTCGAGGAACGCCGAGACGGCGCTGGCCGTGCCGAGCGACGTGGCTTTCAGCGTGGTCACGCAGTTCGCCTTGGTGGAAGCGTTGTACAGCAGGTAGGCCGTGCCCGAGGAGTTGGCCAGCGCCTGCTGGTCCACCACGGAGAAGCCGTCGCCGCACACCTCTTCGGCCGAGTACGGGTTGCCGCCGCAGCCGTTCTTGCTCGTGAAGTTGGTGTGGCCGTAGTACGGCACCGCGACGCCGTTCAGCTTGGCCTTCTGCACCACGCCGTCCAGGCGCTCTTCGAAGTGCAGGTGCGGGCCGGTGACGCCGCCGGTCGCGCCCGCCTTGCCGATCTGCTTGCCGCCCACGACCGACTGCCCGACGGAGACCTCCTGGGCCGACAGGTGCGCGTAGCGGGTCTTCCAGCCGCCACCGTGGTCCAGCTCGATCCACTTGCCGTAGCTCGTGCCGCCTTCGTCGGCCACCCGGGTCACCGTGCCCGACGCCGAGGCGAGCACCGGCATGCCGGTGATGCCGTCCTTCTGGAAGTCGACCGAGTACGCCGGGCTGTGCCCGCTGAACGTCGCGGCCGTCACGGTGACGCCGCACTTGAACGGCACCTGGAAGTTCGGCGCGGCCGAGGCCGTCGTCTGACCGGCGAGGGAGAGGCCGAGCGCGGGCAGCGCCGCGGCGGCGGCGATCAGGGCGAGCCGTCGCAACTTGGACATGGGAGGAACCTCCTTGACAAACGGGACAACTTGACACCACGAAGGGAAGTCCCCGTCGGTACATTTTCCGTACAAGCACTCGCGGAGGACTGCCGAAATGACGACCCGACCAGGCGGATACCCCCGGGCCCAGCGCTGGGCGCGCTGGGCTCTCGTCGCCGTGCCGATGGTCGCCGCCATGCCCCGCGCGGACCTGCGGGCGTGGCTGCTGATCAGCGTCACCCTCGTGCTGTCGATCCCGCTGCTGTGGATCCACGACACCCGCGTCCCGCCGCTGGCGGCCGCCCTTCCGCTCGCCGTGATCGCCAGCACGGGCACGCTCTGGGTGCTGCTGCCGAGCAGCTGGGTGTCGGTGGCGATGTTCAGCACGACGTTCTTCGTGGTGCTGCGCCAGTCCACGGTCCCGATCGTGCTGGCGGTCGTGCTCGACGTCGCGGCGGTCACGGCCGGGGCGGCCCGGTACCACGTGTGGGAAGGCGCGCTGTCGACGTACGCGGTCCTCGCCGTGGTCGTGCTGATGGGCCTCAACCGGCGGGCCCGCCTCGCCCGCCTCGAACAGACCGAGCTGGCGCTGGCCCGCGCGCAGACCGCCAACGAGGAACACGCCCGCGCGGCCGCCCTCGCCGAACGCGCCCGCATCGCCCGCGAGCTGCACGACGTCCTGGCGCACTCCTTGGCCGGGCTCTCGCTGAACCTGCAGGGCGCGCGCCTGATGCTGGTGCGCGACGGCGCGAGCCCGGACGCGGTCGCCCAGATCGAACGCGCGCAGACCCTGGCCTCGGAAGGGCTCGCCGAAGCGCGCAAGGCCGTGGCCGCGTTGCGCGAGGACGCCGTCGGCGTGGAACGCGCGATCGCGGACCTCCTGGCCGCCTACCGGCTGGACAGCGGGGCCCGCGCGGACCTCGCGGTCGAAGGACGGCCGCGCGAGCTCGCTCCGGCCGTCGGTACCGCGCTGGTCCGCGCGGTGCAGGAAGCACTGGCCAACACGCGCAAGCACGCGCCGCAGGCCGAAGTGGACGTCACGCTCGGCTATGCCGACAAGTCCGTGGAGCTGACCGTGGCCGACCGGCAGGGCAGGCGGCCACCGGACGCGGCGGCGGCAGGCTACGGTTTGCGCGGGATGGGCGAACGGGTCGCGCTGCTCGACGGGCGCCTGGACAGCGGGCCGGGGGAGGACGGATGGCGGATTCACCTGACGGTGCCGGCGTGACGCTGCGCGTCGTGCTGGCCGACGACCAGGCGGTGGTCCGGGAAGGCCTGGTCACACTGCTCGGGCTGCTGCCCGGCGTCGAGGTGGTCGGCGCCGCCGCCGACGGACTGGCCGCGCTCGACCTCGTCGCCGCCCGCCACCCCGACGTCGTGCTGGTGGACCTGCGGATGCCGCGCTGCGACGGCGTCGAAACCACCGAACGGATCCGGGCCGAGCACCCCGGCACCGAGGTCGTCGTGCTCACCACGTATGCCGACGACGAGTCGCTGCTGGCTGCGCTGCGGGCCGGCGCCCGCGGGTTCCTGACCAAGGACGCCGACGCCGAGTCCATCGCGCGGGCCTTGCGCTCGGCCGCCGCCGGGCAGTCCACAGTGGACGGCGAGTTGCAGCGGCGGCTCGTCGAAGCCGCCGCCCGCAGCACCCCGCCGCGCGTCCGGGAGGTCGAGGGCCTGACCGCCCGCGAGATCGAGGTGCTGCGGCTGATCGCGGCGGGCCTGTCGAACACCGAGATCGCCCGCACGCTGGTGGTGAGCGAGGCGACCGTGAAGACCCACGTGAACCACCTGTTCGCCAAAGCCGGGCTGCGCGACCGCGCGCAGGCGGTCGCGTTCGCCTACCGGACGGGCATCGCCGGCTGAGCCGTCACGGCGCGGGCCGGATGTTCGCGTTGTGGTGGAACACGTTCCGCGGGTCGTAGGCCGCCTTGATCCGGGCCAGCCGCGCGTACTTCTCCGGGCCGTACGACGTCCGGACGCGGTCGGCTTCGTACTCGGCCATGAAGTTGACGTAGCCCGCCGAGTTGGACGAGACCGGCACCAGTGCTTCCCAGAACTCGCGCACCCACGCGCGGTCCACGGCGTACGGCTCCGGCTCGGCCGCGAGCGAGTCGATGTTGATCAGGATGCTTTCGCGCCGCGGGCCGCCGAAGGCCGTGGCGTCGTCGGCGACCTCCGTGAAGGCGCCCCGCATCGCGAAGATCGGCATGAGCGACAGCGGGGACGTCTTGCGCGGCAGGAAGTCCGCGATCACCTCGATGACTTCGTCGGTGAAACCGTCGGCGTAAGCGGCCTTCTCGTAGGCGAGGATGCCCCACGGCGCGGCGCCGTCGAGCATCCGCTGCAGTTCCACGTACGGGATCGGCGAGACGAACTCGAACAGCGGCGCCGGTCCGGACCGCGCTGCCGCGACCGCCTCGGCGTGCCGCTCCTCCCCCTCGAAGCCGGCGATCAGCACGGCGTAGCCCGGCCGGAAGTGGAACAGCTCCGGGACGAACGGCGCGGGCGGCGCGTTGAGCCCGGCCACCAGCACGCCCAGCTCGCCCGGCAACGTCCGGAGCAGCTCCCGGGCGTGGCGCAGCGCGGCCACGCCGTCGTCGAGGCCGTAGAAGAACAGTCCCAGGTGGACGATCGGCCCGATCGGGTGCAGCCGGAACTCGAACTCGGTGACGACGCCGAAGTTGCCGCCGCCTCCGCGCAGCGCCCAGAACAGGTCGGTGTGCTCCTCCGCCGACACGCGCAGGATCTCGCCGTCGGCCGTGACGAGCTGGGCCGAGAGCAGGTTGTCGCACGACATCCCGTGCTTGCCGGTGAGCCAGCCGAAGCCGCCGCCGAGGGTCAGCCCGCCGACGCCGGTGTGGCTGATCGTGCCGCCCGGGACCGCGAGCGCGTACTCCTGCGTGGCCGTGTCGAGCTGCGCCCACGTCGTCCCGCCGCCGCAGCGGGCGGTCCGGCCCTCCGGGTCGACGCTGATCGCGTCGAGCGAGCTCAGGTCGAGGCAGAGACCGCCGTCGACGACCGCCGCGCCGCCGTAGTTGTGCCCGCCGCCGCGCACCGAGACCTCGAGGCCGGCTTCACGCGCGTACGCGAGCGCTGCCGCCACGTCCGCGGGCCCGGCGGGCCGCACCACCACCGCGGGGCGGCGGTCGATCTCCCCGTTCCAGACCGACCGGGCGACGTCGTAGCCCAGTTCGCCGTCGGTCAGCACGGCGCCGGACAGCTGGGTGCGCAGGCTCTCCAAGGTGGGTTCGGCGGTCGAGGTCATGGCGGGTCCTCTCGCAGCGGACGGAACGCCGGTAAGTCGCCTGACCTGCGAAAATCGTTACAATGAGTGATCGTCACCGCGGAGGGTGACCAACCGCTGCGTGAACCCGGCCTCGACCAGCCGGCCGAACGCCCGCTCGACACCGGGCGGGACGCGCTGCGGGATCGCGAAGCCCCGCTCGGCGTACTCGGTGATCCGCTGGGTCTCGCCGACGAGCATGCCGATCACGCGCTCGGCGTCCTCTTCCCCGCTGACGTGGTCTTCGAACGAAGCCGCCTTCGACGCGCACACGACGTCGACGCCGGGCCAGAGCCGCTTGGCGGTCGCGTAGGCACGGCGCTGCTGGTACGGCCGCGTCACCAGGGTCACGGACCCGATCCCCCGGCCGGCCAGCAGCCGGCGGGTGAACACGATGTTCTCCCCGGTGTTGCGGGCCTCGGGTTCGACGAGGATCGCCTCGTCCGGCACGCCCAGCTCGAGGGCGATTTCGCGGTAGTGGACCGCTTCGCCACGCGGGAAGCGGTCCACCGTCGTCGGGGCGTTGGCGCCGGTGAACACGACCAGCGGGAAGCACCCGGCGTGGAACAGCTCCGCCGCGTGCACGGCCACGCCGGGATCACGGCTGCCGAGCCCGATCCCGGCGTCCGACCGCCGCGGCGCGTGCCGCAGGTCGTGGTAGTCCCACAACGTGCGGACGTCGGCCCGGACCTGCTCCGGCAGCATCAGCCGAACGCGGCCCGCAGCGCCGGCTTGCCGCCCGTGACCGGGAGGATGACCGACGTCTTCGTGAGGTCGAGCGCGAGCCCGGCGCCCGGCTTCGGCCGCAGCGTGTAGTCGTGGTCGCTGGAGGCGACCAGGACCTCCAGCCGGTGGCCCGCCGCGAGGATGTAGTCCTTCGGCATCAGGTCGACGCCGATCCGGTAGGTCTGTCCCGGCGTGATCGGCTCGGTGCGGGCCGGCGACGTGCGGTTCTGCGGGTCGGTCCAGCCGCGGCTGATCACGTGGGACGTGCCGTCGGGGGCGCGGTCGAGCAGGATCGCCGAGACGTTCGCCGCCGGCCGGTCGAACGCCAGCGCCAGGTCGGCGCGGGCCGTACCGGAGAGGCGGACGGCCTGCTTCGCCGCCGGAGTCGCGTACAGCAGCCGGTTGCCGGAGGAGGCGAGACCGGCGAGCTGCTCGATCGTCTTCGACGAGTCGTCGGCGAGGGTTTCCACGGCCGCCGTGCCCGGGACCGGGTTGCGCGTGTCGATCGTGCCCTTCGAACGGCCGCCCGGCCACGGGTACACGCGGACGTCGGCGGTGCCCGGCGCCGGCCAGTCGGCCTCGTCGGCCCACGACTTGTCTTCGCGCTGGATCGTCGCCTTCGGCTCGTTCTGGATGCCGTTGTCGATGCCGTAGAGGTAGTGGGACAGCCACTTGTTCAACGTCGCGAGCCAGACGTCGCGGCGCAGCGAGTAGGGGTCGGCGTGCCCGGACTGGTGCAGCCAGATCTTGTGCTCGACGCCGCGGGCCTTGAGCGCCTCGTACCAGGTCGCGACCTGGTCGGTCTTGACGTTCCAGTCGTTGAGGCCGTGCACCGCGAGCACCGACGCGCGCACCTTGCCGACGTCGTTGCGGTAGTTGCGGACGTCCCAGAACGGCGTGTAGTCGCCGGTGACCCGGTCCTGGTCGCGGGTCAGCCCGTCGATCACCGACCGGCAGGCCTGCCGGTCCGCGCGGGTGTAGACGTACTCGGCGAGCACGTCGGCGTCCTCGCCCTGGAACCCGCCGGCCGCGACGACCGCGCCGTCGTTGCGGTAGTAGTCGTACCAGCTGGAGATGGCCGCGATCGGCACGATCGTCTCGAGGCCCTGGACGCCGGTGCTCGCGACGGCGTTGGGCAGCGTCCCATTGTAGGAGACGCCCATCATGCCGGTCTTGCCCGTCGTCCAGTCCGCCTTCGCCGCGGCGCCGTTCGCGTCCTTCGCGCTCGTGCGGCCGTTGAGCCAGTCGACGACCGAACGGGCGCCGATCGTCTCGTTGACGTCACCGGTGGTCGGGCAGCCGGTGGAGAGCCCGCTGCCGAGCGATTCGCCGTAGACGACGGCGAACCCGCGCGCGGTGAAGTAGTCCTGGTAGCGCCAGGTGATCGGGGTGGCCGGGCCGACGCCGTGCGCGGCGACGCGCGGGCCTTCCGGGCCGCGGGCGTACCCGGGCGCGTAGAGCTCGACGTCGACGTTGTGGTTCGCGACGTCGTTGCCGCCGGCGTAGTACGGGCTGGCCTGGTAGACGACGGGGACCTTCAGGCCCTGCTGGGTCGCGCGCGGGCGCACGACCTGGGCGTGCACGAGGTCGTCGGCGCCGTCGTGGTCGCTGTCGACGGGCGCGGTGACCCAGACGTCCTCGCGGACGACGTCGGCCGGGTCGAACACCGGTTGCGCCTGGCCCCCGGTGAACACCGGGGCCGGTGGCGCGGCTTCGGCGATGCCCGCGGTCAGCGGGAGCGCGAGGACGGCGGCGAGCAGGACTGCGGCTTTCACTCAAACCCCCAAGCCGGGCGAAGCGGACGCCTGAAGACACTTCCGGTCCGCCCGCGGGGGTGTCAAGAGACTAACGTCGGAGGCATGCCGACCGTCGAAGCGCCGATCACCGCCGTGACCGTCTACCCGCAGCAGGCGCGGATCACCCGCCGGGGCAAGGCTCCGCTCGACGGCGGGCCGCGCCTCACCTTCGCCGGGCTGCCCCCGGCCCTCGACCCGGGCTCGGTGCGCGTCACCGGCACCGGGCCCGCGCTGATCACCGGCGTCGACGTGCGCACCGAGTGGCACGCCGAACCGGCCGACCCGGCGTTGCAGGAGCTCGTCGAGCAACGGCGGGCGGACCAGGCCACGCTCGACGGCGTCCTGGACGACGAAGCGGCCGAGACGATGAAGGTCGATCTGCTGACTTCGCTCGCGAAGCGCAGCGGCGGCAGCTTCGCGAAAGCCCTCGCGGCCGGCACCGCCGAACCTTCGCGCGTCGCGGAGGTGACGGACGCGCTGAGTGCGCGGCTGGCCTCGGCGTTGAAGGCGCGCCGGGTGCTGAGCGAGCGGATCGCCCGGCTGCGCGAGGACCTCGCCGCGCTCGACCGGCGGATCGAGGCGCAGGGCGCGCAGACCGGGCGGGACAGCACCTCGGTGACCGTGGAGCTGGAGATTTCGGACGCCACCGCGGAAGCCGAGCTGGAACTGTCCTATGTGGTCCCCGGCGCGAGCTGGGAACCGGGGTACGACATCCGGGTGCGCGGCACCGACGTCACCGTGGTCTCGTACGGGCTCGTCAGCCAGTACACCGGCGAGGACTGGCCGGAGTGCGAGCTGGCGCTGTCGACGGCCCGGCCCGCGGTGTCGGTGGTGGTGCCGGAACTCCAGCCGTGGTACCTGGATCGGGTCCGCCCGGTCCCGGCCGCACCCGCGGCGGCCTACGGCGCAGCGGGTGCCGCTCCCGAAGGCATGCGCAGGGATTTCGCCGCGTCCTCGGCGTCGCTGGCGTCCCTGGCGCCGAAACTCGCGTCGGTCGAGCAGGGCACGACCGCGGTCACCTACCGGCCTTCGCGGCCGGTCGCGGTGCCGTCCGGGGCTTCCGGCCACCGGACCACGCTGGCGCAGCTTTCGCTGACGGCGTCGCTCGGGTACATCACCGCGCCGGTGCTGGCGGAAGAGGCGTACTTGCGGGCGACGGTGGTGAATTCGTCGGAGCACGCCCTGCGGCCCGGCCGGGCTTCGGTGTTCCACGACGCGGAGTTCGTCGGGACGACCGTGCTCGAGCCGTGGGCGCCCGGGGAGGAACTGGAACTGGCGCTGGGGGTCGACGACCGGATCCGCATCGAGCGGGAACTGTTGCGGCGGACGGCGTCCAAGGCGACGCTGTCCGGGCAGAAGCGGCGCGAGGCGGAGTACCGCATTTCGGTCGGCAACTACGGCCCGCGTCCGGCGGTGGTGACGGTGCTGGACCAGGCGCCGGTTTCGCGGGACGACACGATCACGGTGAAGGACGTGAAGACGTCGCCGGAGCCGGTGGAGACGTCGGCACTCGGCGAATTCACGTGGCGGCTGACGCTGGGCCCGGGCGAGACGGGCAAGGTGACGCTCTCCTACCGCGTGGATGTCGCGAAGGGCGTGGAGCTTTCCGGCTGGCGCGAGTGAGGCGTCAAGCGCCCCAATGTGGCGTTGGTTGCGTCCAACGCACCGAACGCCACATTGGGTGCGTCAGACGCACCCAATGTGGCTTTGGGGCGCTTGG
>NZ_JBSGJD010000072.1:0-37757 GCF_053605405.1 Amycolatopsis sp. NPDC003861 | reverse complement strand
CGCCTGCCACCCGCTGAACCGGGCGGCCAGTGCGCCGGCCAGCCGCCCGGCCGGCACCGAGCAGGCGGCGGCCGGGACGAGGATCGCGCCGGCTTCGAGGGCGCCACCGCCGGTGGCCTGCTCGATCAGGGACGGGGCGAGGAACAGCACCCCGTAGTAGCCGGCGAAGATCGTCCCGCCGATGAGCCCGGTGGCGGGGAAGCCGCGGGCGGTGATGACCCGCCGGGGTACGAACCCGCCGGGCACGCGCCGCACGTGCCACCACAGTCCGAGCCCGGCGAGCACTCCGGTGGCCGCGACGATGAGGGTGACCGGAGCGGGCAGGCCGACCGAGTGCGCCTGCAGCACCGTGATCAGCGAACCGGCGAGGACCGACAGCGCGGCGGCGCCGAGGACGTCGAACCCGCCGTCCCGCTCGCTGTCTCGTGGCTGGGTCAAGGCGCGCCTGCTCGGCAACGCGGCCGGCAGCAGAGGCAGTGCGAGAACCGGGATCGCCAGCACGGCACGCCACCCCAGCCACGCGGTCACCGCTCCGCCGAGCAGGGTGCCGCACGCGGACGCCGTCGCGCCGGCCGCGGCGATGGTGCCGAGCGCGCGGCTGCGTTCCCGGCCGGGAAGGGCGGTGGCCGCAGCGAAGACGGCGATCACAGTCGCGCCCGCTCCGGCGCCGCCGATCAGCCGGCCGGCGATCACGACCGGCAGTGTCGGGCCGGCTCCGGCGAGCACCGAGCCGGCGGCGAGCGCCGTGACGCCGACGACGAGTACCCGCAACGCATTCCACCGCGCCAGCAGCCGGCCCGCGACCGGCATCGCGACCGCGGAAGTCAGCGACCACGCGGCGAGGATCCACGCCGTGGCCCCGAACGGCACCCCGAGCGCACGGCCGATGGTGGGCAGCGCCACCGACGGCGCTCCCAGGGCCACGTACATCGGCAGCACCAGCATGCCCAAGACCAGCCCCAGCCGGCGCCCGTCCGGCGGGTGTCCCGAGCGGTCGCTGAGGGCACCTCCAGACGGGATCGGCTGCGGCACCGTCATTCCTCTCGAGTATCGTGTTACACGTAAACTTTCTAATGGGTGTCACGTTATAAGGCGGAGAGGAGACGCGTCAAATGACTGATGCGTGTTACAGCACGTCGGCGGTCCAGGCGGCTGTCGATCTTGCCAACACCTTGAAACCGGTCAAAGGCGAGGACACGCTCGAAACCGTCGAGCAACTCCGGGACTTCCTCGATGTCCGGTTCCCGGCCGATGCGGCCCTGAACCGGGAAAGCCTTCCACGCCGGCGTCTCACCCGCGCCGACTTGGTGGAGGTCCGCGCGCTGCGCGAAACGGTACGTGCTGTGTTGGAACGAGCAAGAGACGACGCGGCCGAAGCAGCAGCCCTGATCAACGACGGCTTGCGTGACAGCCGCGCCACACCGGTGCTGCGACATGATCACGACCGATGGTGGACCGAGGTGGTCTCCGACACCGACCGGTGCTCGGCGCACTTGGCCGCGTACACGCTCAGCGCACTGGCCGCGGTGATCGCCACGCTCGGTCCGGCTCGCCTCGGCGCGTGTGCCGGGCCGAACTGCCGGGGCACCTTCGTGGACCTCTCGCGCAACGGTTCCAAGCAGTTCTGCACCCGTGCCTGCGCGCACCGAGCCAGCGTCGCGGCCTACCGGAGCCGGCGCAGCCCGCGCTGAGACTCAGTTCTGTCGCGGGAACTCGCAGGCCGGCTGACGCAGCCACCAGAGGTGGCCGGCGGTGCCCGTGTCGCCGAACTGCACCACCCCGCGCACTGTGTCCACAGTGGACACCTAGACACCTGGACGCCCCCCGGCACCTTGCCGGAGTTGCGGTTCACGATCCGGAAACCCGCTCCTTCGCCGCCGGGCGACCACGGGTGGCGGTTCGGGTCCGCCGTCGGAAACGACGTGATCCGCAGCCGCGCGACGCCCACGGGGATGAGCGTGACGGTCTCGACCGGCGCCTCGCTGCGCGCCGGTGACGCCTGCAGCGGCGTGACGACGTGCTGGTCGTCGGCGCCGCCGTCCGCGGAGAACGGTGCTGCCGGGGCCGCGCAGAACCTCGTCGTGGTGGCGGTGCGCGCCCGCCGAGGTGGCGTCGAAGACGTACCGGACGTCGGCGAACTCGTCGAGCCGCACGAGCCCGTCGACGCCCTCGTGCGTGGTGGCGACCTTGAGGCGGCGAGCGCGGGCAAGGCCGTCGGAGTTGCGGACATGGCGCCGCTGGGGCTTGTGGTCCACTCTGGCTTCCGGTGGCAGCCCGGTTCAAAGCCATGCCCGGGCGCCCGGGAACCCTCTACAACACCCAGGCGTTCCGCGGCGAGCGCGGCGAGATCGTCGGCAAGCGCCGCAAGCTATGGACATCGTCGACGACGAGCAACGCGCGTGGCCGGCCACCCAATCCGGCGGCGCCGCCATCTACGGTCCCCGGCCGGATCCTCGCCGGGCCCCGCGAACCCGGCGAAGGCCTTCAACTGCCCGTCACGCGGACGTCGCCGACACAGGCACTGGTGGGACGTCGACGAGCATGCGTCGGCGAAGCAGTCGCCGCATGACCGCTGCGCCGAGACGCCCGCGTGGTGCTGTGACCACAAGTACCGTCCGCAGTTTCGCCGGATTTGGCTGCCCCTGGGCGCTGGTGTCCCGACCGGCGCCGTAGTGCCGATCTTGGCTGCGCTCAGGCAGGGCTAAGCCGGTCTTGCCCCCCTGACGCACTGGCCGAGGTCGGCGTCATGCTTCGAACAGCGCGCCCACCTCGGCCAGTGCCGCGTCGAACTCCTCAGCGACGTCGGCGAGGCGGTCCTCGGCGGCGCACAGCGTCAGCGCCTTTTCGTAGGCGGCCATCACGACCGCGCAGGGCAGGCGGGCCGCAGGGGCGCCCAGCGGCATTCCCAGGCGCGTGGCCATGACCGCGGCCAGGCCGTCCACCCACTCGGCCTGCTTTTCCAGGTGGCGGCCACGCAATCCCGGGTTGGCCGCATTCAGCTGCAGGATGGTGCGCATCGCGGACGGGTCCCGCTCGACGAACTCCACAGCCACACCGAGCGCCGCGCGCAAAGCGGGCACCGGCGGCTCTTCGGCGAGCCGTCCGGCCAGGCGCGCCGCGGCGGCGGCGCTCAGCCGCTCGATCGGCTGCAGCACCGGGTCTTCCTTGGCGCCGAAGTGGCGGAAGAACGTGCGCTCGGAGACGCCGGCCCGGGCGGCGATCGCCTCGACCGTCGTCTCCGCGAAACCGCGCTGGGCGAACAGTTCGATCGCGGCCTGGGCGAGTTCGGCCTGCACCGCTTCGCGGACCCGCTCGCGGACACCTTTCTTCTCCATGTGAACCAGCCTACAACTTGTGTCAGTCGACGACAAAGTGTCAGTGACTGCGCTATTGTCGGCGGGAGACAGAAAAGGAGGTCGTTCACCATGGCCGAAAGCTTGACCGTCGGAGAGTTCACCGTCGTCGCGATCGAGGACGGGGTCAGTCATCTGCCGCCGTCGGTCCACCCGGGCACCGACTGCTCGGACCTGCTCGACGAGACGGGCACTCGCGAGATCCCGATCGGCGCCTACCTGGTCCGGGGACCGCACGGCATCGCGCTCGTCGACGCCGGCGCGGGCGCCGCGCAGTTCCCCTTCCCTTCGGAGATGGCCGACGCCGACGGATTGGCGAACCCACCCCGGCACCTGCTCGACACCGGCAAGCTGCCGGAATCGCTGGCCGAGGCCGGTGTGGCGCCCGGCGACGTCACCACCGTCCTGCTCACCCACCTGCACCTGGACCACATCGGCTGGCTCGTCGCCGGCGGCGTACCGTTCTTCCCGCACGCGACGGTGTACTACGGCGCGGCCGACTGGGAGCCGCTCGTGGTGAACGCCGATCCGGCCGACCCGGCGCGCGCGATCCTCGAAGCGGCCGAGAAGGCCGGTATCCTGCGAAGTTACGACGGCGACGACGTCGAGGTGCTACCCGGCATCCGGGCCGTGCGCACACCAGGGCACACGCCGGGCAGCTACGTCGTGGCCCTGGAATCGCGAGGCGAGCGGCTCTGGTTCGTCGGGGACCTCGTCAGCCACCCAGGGCACCTCGGCGACGAAGCCATCCGGTTCGCGATGGACACCGACCCCGGCAAAGCACGGCAGAGTCGCGCATCCGTGCTGGCCACGGCTCAGCGCGAGGACATCGCGATCGCGGCCGCCCACGTGGGGAACCCGGCCTTCCGGCGGATCACTCCGGAGGGGACATGGGCGGCGGCGAAGGACTGACCCGACTCCGTCCGAGGATGGCAGCCGACGAAATCGAGACTGGCGGCCCGCCGCGCGTTGGTCGATGTCCTGCGGTCGAGACGATCTCGGCCGAGATTGTCCTTTTGCCCGACGAGCCGTGATGGCGGCGATGGTCGGTTCGGCCTGGTAGTGCGTGAAGCGAGTCGTCAGCGCGGTGCGCCCGGTGGCCGGCGCGCGGCCGGTTCGGGTTCGAGGAGGGCGTGGATGAGATCCGCTCGGCGCTCCGGGGACTCCCGGACGGTCCGGCTCATCTCCACGTGCAGGAACGCGGTGCCGCCGGCGGCCGCCAGACGGCCTTGGACGTTCGTGGTGGCTTCCAGGCCTTCACAGCGTTCGGTCCAGGCGCGGCAGACCGCGAATCGTTCCGCGGTGAGCCGTGCGGCGGCGCGGCGGGTCGCGTCGCCGGGTGGGGAAGAGCCGGGCGAGAGCACTACGTCCGCCGACGGCAGGGTGCGATCGTGGAAGCCGTGGAACTGGAGCTGGGGCAGCCGGCGGGTCACCAGCACCGCGGCGACGGCCTGGAACACCGTGTCCGGCCGGTGGGCGACGTCGGCCGCTCCGCCGCCGGCCCGGCGGTGGGCCCCGGCCACCAGGAGCACCGAGCCCGGCACGCGGCGGAACAGGTCCACCCCGAACCGCTCGGTCCGCAGGTCGGAGGCCGGGTGCGGCACCTCGACCGCCAGCGACGGCGGTGCCGAGCGGTCGATGACGTACATGCCCCAGGCACGGCCGGCGCCGGGCTCGTCGACGATCGCGGTGAACGGCCGGTGGGTCGCCGCGTCGACGCCGTTGCGCACCGAGAAGCCGAGTTCGGTGAGTTCGCGTGGCACGTGGTGGTCGAGGGCCTCGGCGAACCCCGTTGCGGCGGCGCCTTGTTCGGCCGGCGTGGGCGGGCGGTACTCCTGGTCCTCGGACAGTGCGCCGGTGAACTCCTCGACCACCCTGTCCACATCGGACTCCGGCGGCGGGGGCGGTGCCGCGGCACGGCCGGCGACCAGGATGGCGGCCACGATCGCGAGCGCGGTGCTCACGCCGAAGGCGCGTCGCCGGTTCACAACCGCCTCGCGGCGGCGAACGGCTGCGCGGAGGGATCGTCGCCGCACGGAACGGCGCCGAAACCCGGCCCCGCGGTGACGCGGCGGCTGGCCAGCGTCCAGTGGCGGCCTGCTCCGTCCCGGCCCAGGTAGATGCCGACGCGGGTCACCGGACCCGGCGTCTTCGGACGGCCGGAGAACACCAGGTCGCCCGGTTGGAGAAACGAACAGCCGGTGACGGCGATGCCGACGCCCGGGCCGCGTGCCGACATCGCCCTGGCCGTTCTCGGCAGCGCGGAACCGGCGCCGTGCAACGGGAATCCTTCGCGAAAACCGTAGACCAGGCGGACGAAGCCCGCGCTGTCCACCGCGCCGGCCGGAGAACGCCGGCGGTCTCCCAGGTAGTCGTCGTAGTCGGCGTGCTCGCCGAAGGCCGCGTCCCCCGCGATCCGGGCACCCCGGCCGTCGTGCACCGTCGGAGCGCCGTCGACGTATTCCAGCCCGGCCGCGAGCACGTCCGGCGCCGTGCTGCCGGCCACGGCGGCCAGCCACGGCCCGAACCACCCGGCCCGTTCGGCTCCCGCCGACCAGGGCTGCGGAGCCAGCCGGACCCAAGCCGTCGTGGTCACCACGGCTTCCGGGGACCGCGGATCGCGCAGGGACCGGACCGGCCCGTTCAGGACGGCCGTCCGCGCCCCGTCGGTCAGCGTCGCCACGACGGCGCCGCGGCCGGTCGTGATCACCGTTCGCGGCGGATCGGTGAGCCGCTCGAACCTCCGGTCGTCCGGTCCGGCGCCCGGCGATGCCGCCACGACACCGACCGTCGCCGGGGTGTGCGGCCGGCGGGCGCTCAGCGCCGACGCCGTGCCCGCCACCGCGATCACCACGGCGAACACGAACACCCTGAACCGCATGCGGCTGCCTTTCACGTCGACGGGACCAGGCCGACCAGCACGCCGCTGATCAGCACCGCGTAACAGGCCAGGCTGACCCCGCCGGTGGCCAGCATCGTGGCCACGGGCTTCTGCCGGATCAGCTGGTAGGCGACCAGGCCGGGCACCACGAACCCGAGCGTCTGGTGCACGAACAGCAGCGGGAAGTCGGCCTGGAGGACGATCAGCAACGTCGTCTGGAGCACGACGCCGAGCAGCACGACCGCGGCGAACAGCCGCTTTCCGTAGAGGATGACCATGCGTTGCAACGCTTTCGTGCCGACGAAGGTCAGTGCCGTCATCAGCACGATGATCGCCGCGCGCCGGTAGTCCTCGACCATGGTGAGGGCGATCCAGCCCGGCGTGATCATGCCACCGGGGGACAGGTTGGTGGTCAGGTAGCAGATCAGCGACAGCAGCAGGCCGATGGCGAGCCCGATCGTGGCGACCTCGGGGGCCAGAGAGGTGGTGAGCATCAGGCCACCGGTTCCAGTTTCGCGAGTTCCTGGATGAGCAGTTCTCCCTGACCGTGGATGTTGCCGATGGCGACCAGCGACGCCTGCTGCTCGACGCCGCCGACGATCCCGCGCAGCAGGTCCCGCGGCGGGCGCGAACCGCCGAGGTCGACGACCCGGTCGTGCCACTCGTTCGGGATCGCGGCGCGGGCGCTGCGCGTCGGTTCGCCGATCAGCACGACGCGTTCGGGCGCGATGCGGGGGATCAGCGCCCCCATCTGGCCGTTGCGTTCGACGCGGTCGGGCCGGCAGTTGATGATCACGTGCAGCGGGTCGGTGATCGCGCCCTGGGCACGGAGCTGGTCGATGTTCAGCACCGTCGATTCGGGGTCGTTCGCCGCGAAGACGTTCGCGAACCGCAGGTGGCGGCGCCCGGCGCGGTACTGGTGCACCTGGAGCACGCCGGGGTCCGGCGGCGCGGCCCACATGCCCTCGAGCGCCGGCTGCCGATCGACACCGAGCAGGCTCGCGACGGCCAGCGCGATCGCGACGTTCTCCTTGAAGGTGATCCAGTGGAAGCCGCGCATCTCCGCGTCGGTGACCGATGCGGGGTCGACCGAGACGAGGGCGCAGCCCCGCTTGGCGGCCTCCTCCCGGAGGATGGGCAGCCGGTCCTTCTCCGCGGTCAGGCAGATCCCGCCGACCGGCATCGACCGCGACAGCGACCGGGCGACGTCGTCGAGCGTCGGCCCCATCTCGGTGAGGTGGTCTTCGCGGACGTTGCAGAGCACGCCGATGGTGGAGCGGATCAGCTTGCTCTGGTTGATCTCCTGCAGCTCGGGCAGGACGGCCATGCACTCGATGACCAGGGCGTCCGGCCGGTAAGCGGCGGCGCGGCGGACGATGCCGATCTGCTCGACGACGTTGGCGATGCCGAACTTGCGGTAGACCGGTTCTTCACTGCCGTCCGGGTGGATGAACCGGGCCGCGGTGCCGGTGGTCTTGGCCGTGGTGACCAGCCCGCCGCCGCGCAGCGCACCCGCGCACAGCCGGGTGATGGAGGACTTGCCGCGGATGCCGTTGACGAGCACGCGCGCCGGGATGCTGTGCAGGTGCCGGTAGTGCCGGCGTTGTTCGGCGAGGCCGGCGAGCAGCATCGCCGCCGCCGCGAGGACCAGCGACACGTAGAGGAAAGTCATGTCAGGCCCGCATTCCGGCGAGCTGCTCCTGCTCTTCATCGCTCCGCCGCGTGTCCTCGGCGAGCCCACGCCGGCAGATCTCGAGGCAGCACGCCAGCGTGCCGATCTCGTCCTGGCGCTGCGGGTAGACGGCTTCGGTGGCTTCCCCGGCCGCGACGCGTTCCGCCGCCGCGGTGACCCGGCGCAACGGGCGGATCAGGACGAGCTCGTGCCACGAGCCGAACAGGAGCGCCAGCACCGCGACGAGGATCGCCGCGGCCCGCGCACGGTCCCGGACCACGTCGTCGGCGCTCCCGGGCCGTTCGGCCACGACGACCCAGTGCAGCGCGGCCGCGGGGCCGCTGTCCGCGACGCTCCGGGCGGCCACCACCGCGTCGTCGCCCGGGCCGGTGAAGGGGTGCCCGGCGCGGACGGCGGCCGTCGCGGCGCGCAGCGCGGGATCGGTGAGCCGGCTGAAGGCCAGGTAGCCCTGGGTGTCGACGAGCGTGCGGTCGTCGTCGTCGACGACCCGGACGTGCTCGCCCGCGGCGGCGAGCGGCAGCCGCGCGATGTCGAACTCGCCGACGAGCGTGCGGCTTCCCCCCAGTCCGGCGTAGGCGTACACGACGGGGATCCGGCCCGCGGTGTTGTGCTGGCGCAGGCCGTCGGGCTGGGCGGACGGTGGCAGCGGCCCGTCGCGCAGCGGTTCGCGGCCGGCGCGCTGGGCCACCACACCGTCGCCACCCACGACGTAGACGCTGCGGAAGGAGGAGGCGGCGGCCAGCTGCGCGAGCAGGCGGCCGAGCGCGGTCGTCGGCTGGCCGGCGTTCAGCCGTGCCGCGGCGCGCAGCCGGGTCAGGCCGCCGTTGAGGTCGGTCCGGACCGCGTCCGCCGCGCGCGTCGCTCGCAGGCCGTGCTCGGCGACGAGCGCGGCCGACGCGGGGGCGGTCGAGCGGCCGAGGGTGCCCAAGACCCCGGCGGACCAGCCCAGCAGGGACACGGTCACCAGGCCGACCAGCAGCCGGGCGGGCACGCCGCGGCGCCCGGGGCGGGTCGGCGGGGGCAGGGTCAGGCGCCGGCGTCGGCACTGCTCGAACGCCCGGGCGATCCGGCGGACTTCGGCGGGCCCGGTCTCGGGCACCGGCTCCGCGGCGGCTTCGGCGGCGACGGCGAGCGCGCCGGTCCGCAGCCTGCGGATCGGGGAGACCAGCCCGCGGCGCAGCACGACGGTGCTCCCCGCCGCGAGCAGCGCGAGGACGGCTGCCGGAACCAGGCCCCGCCACCGCGCCGGCGCCGGGCTGCCGGACGGCAGCCAGGTCGCGGTGACCACGGCGAGCCCGAGCTCGGCGCCGACCGGGGCGTAGGCCACCACGGCGACCGCCGGGCCGGGCTCGGGGGCGGTGAGCACACCGGATCCGGCCGGAGCCGCGTTCGCCGCCGCGTCGAGCAGGCCGCGGACCGGCGCGCCGGCCGCCAGGTCCGCACCGGCGTCGGCCAGCACGGCGCCTCCGTTCGCCACCAGCCGCACGTGCCGGCGGGGCCCGTCGCCCGGTGGTGCGGCCAGACGCAGGCCGATGGCCACCACCAGCGCCCGGCCCGCGGTCAGCGGAGTCGCGTTGAGCAGCGAAGAGGCTCCTTCGGGCTGGACTCGCACGCGCGTGGCCGGGTGGCCGAGATCGGCGTCGGCCAGCGCGTCGACGGCGATCGGTTCGCCCCAGGCGGCCAGCAGCCTGCGGGTGGTGGCGTCGAGCAGGGCGGCTCCGCGCCACGCGGGATGGGCCGAGCTCAGCGTGCTCAGCACCGGCACCGGGTCAGGACCGTCGAACCCGGGTGAATCGCCGACCAGCTGCAGATCCCGTGCGGCGGAGGCGGCGGCGCCGCCGACCGCCTTGGCGAGGGCTTCGGCGTCTTGCCGCTGGGCCGCCGCGACGCCCGCCGGAACGCCGTCGCCGGCCGGACCGGCCGGGACCAGGCCGAGCAGGCAGGCTCCCGCGAGCAGGCAGAGCACGACGAAGGCCGTGGCCGAGGCGGCCCCCGCGCCGCGGGGGTAGCCGCACTCCGGCAGCCGGTCCCGGAGGCGGCGGATCCGGGACGGCTCGGGCGGCAACGGTGTGGTGGTGGCGCGGGTGCGCATGCGTGCTCCTTGGCGCGGCGGCAGCGGAGGCTGCCCCGCGATGACGGGAGGGAAGACGACGCAACGCGTGGCGCGACGGCCCTGGGCGGGTGGCGGGCTGCGCGGTCCGCGTTTATTAGGAAAGTTTCTTTCCGATTGGGCTCAGGATGATCCGCGGGTGTCCCGCTGTCAAGTGTGCGCCGGGTACCCAGCGCGTTCGGAAGGTTACTTTACTAAGTGAACTTACGGGGGTATGGTCGGCGCACCGCCGCCTTCAAGCAGTCCTGGCCCCAGCCAGCCCAGCTACGGAGGAGTCTTGTCCAGATAGGCGATCCCGGCGCACTGTGAACGACGCCGAAATCACGCCGGCCGCGGCTTCCCTGTGTCGCGCCGAGCCGGAGCCCCGAACCGATCTGTTCCCTGAATCTCGGAGGTTTCTTTGTCGCGCAACAAAAAAGCTGCGGCCCTGACGGCCGTCGCCGCCGCGTGCGTCGCGGTGACCGGCTTCGGGCCGGTCGCGGTGACCGGCTTCGGGCCGGTCGCGGTCGCCGCGCCCGGCCCGGGTGCACTGACCACATTGGACACGTCGGCGGGCAACCGGGCGGCCCCGGTGCCCGGGTTGTACGACTGGAGCAAGGCCGGGTTCCGCGGCGGGGTGAACCTGCCCGGCGCCGACGCCGTGAACCCCAGCGCGAGCTGCCGGATCACCGCGGCCCAGCTCGCGAGCACCTACAAGGTCAAGCCCGATGACGGGGTCGACGACACGGCCGGCATCCAGGCCGCCATCGACAAGATCCACTCGTCCTGTTCGCCGTCGGGCAGCTACACCAAGCTCAGCCTGATCACCTTCCCGGCCGGCACGCTGAACGTCACCCACGAGATCCACGTCGACGCGAACTACCTGATCCTGCGCGGCGCCGGCGTGGACAAGACGAAGTTCGTCTACGCCCCGGACAAGAACACCGAGTACGACGTGCTCACGCCGGACGGCGACCAGTGGGACCAGAAGAACATGAACTACGGGGACGCGTCCGGCGGCTGGCTGTGGCCGGGCCGCGGCCTCTTCCGCGTGCAGTCGCGCGGCGTCGACCCGAGCTACGCCAGTGAGTACAAGTCCGCGCCGGCCAACCGGAAGGACATCTTCGAGGGCACGATCAACGTGCACTGGAAGGCCGGTGCGAAGCTGCGCGAGAAGCCCGGTGACAAGGGCTTCGCCGCGCGGACCGGGGACAAGACCGTCTACCTGGCCACCAGCGCCAAGACGACGAGCATGAAGGTCGGCGGCTTCATCAACATCCGCGCGGCGAACTCGATCAACTTCTACAAGTCGATGAGCGCGTACCCGACGACGTGGCCACTGGAGAACCTGCACATGCGCCAGCAGTGGTTCACCATCACCGCGATCGACACCAAGAACCACACGGTGTCGATCGACAAGCCGCTCGAGTACGACGTCCCGGTCGATTCCACTTCGGACGGTTCGCCCGCCATCGACGGCAGCGTCTACGCGTCGAAGGCGTCGCCGATCGTCGATCCGGTCGTCGGGGTCGGCTTCGAGGACTTCACCTACGGTCAGGTGGCCCCGCCGGGCATCACCGAGGCGCAGGCCAAGGACAACTACGGCAACCTCGCGCCCTCGCTGGCCATGCAGGGCATCGTGTTCAAGTGGGCCGCCAACTCCTGGGTCCGCAACACGCACGCGACGATGACCGGCTCGCACCCGATCGTCACCGAGGAAGCCAAGAACCTGCAGATCGTGAACAACGAGCTGGACGGCTCGTGGAACAAGGGCAAGGGCGGCAACGGCTACTTCCGCGGCTCCCGCGTCTGGGACTCGCTCTACGTGGGCAACACCACCCGCGACCTCCGGCACTTCACCTTCCAGTGGTCGGCCTCGGGCAACGTGGTGATCGGCAACGACATCGACTCCGACTTCAACATCCACGGCGGCTACGAGCGCAACAACCTGTTCGAGAACAACACGAACAAGGTGTCCTACGCCCACCGGTCGGGCAACTGCACGGCCCACTGCGGTGACGAGGGCGGCGACGCACCGGACGACTCGACGTGGTTCCCGATCTACTGGTCGACCGGGCAGAAGGCGGTCAAGTGGTCCGGCTCTTCTGGTCCCCGCAACGTCTTCTTCCACAACACCATGACCAAGCAGATCACCGCGGGCGCGGCGTTCACGCCGTACTACGCCGACCACGCGAAGATCTACCAGTTCGGCTGGGACGGCTCCAAGTTCCACCACCTGGACGTGGGCGGCAAACCGATCGTGGACTGGGCCCACAACGAGCAGAAAGACTACACGAACGGTCACGGCGTCGACGACACGAAGACCAGCACGGCGAAATCCCTGTTCCTGAAGAACATCGGCTGAAAGGGGCCATCCGATGATCAAGGCACTCGCAGCGCTGTCCCTGGTCGGGCAGCTCGTGCACCCCGCGGCGACAACGATCACCGTCTCCACGGCCGCCCAGCTCTCCGCGGCGCTGTCCGCGGCCAAGCCGGGTGACACGATCAAGCTGGCCGACGGCGACTACAGCGGCGCGTTCGTGGCGACCAAGCCCGGCACCGCGTCCGCGCCGATCACCCTGACCGGCAGCGCGAAGGCCGTGCTGCACGACCCGTTGTTCAATCCCGGTGACACCGACTGCCCGTCGGGGCAGACCGGGTACGGCCTCTGGCTGCAGGGCGCGAGCTACTGGAACCTCACGGGGTTCACGGTCAAGGACTCGAAGAAGGGCATCGTGCTCGACGGCGCCCAGCACGTCACCATCGACGGCGTCAGCGTGCACGACATCGGCGCCGAGGGCGTGCACTTCCGCAAGAGCAGCGCCTACGGCGTCATCAAGAACTCCACCATCACCAACACCGGCAAGGAACAACCCGGCTACGGCGAGGGCGTCTACCTCGGCTCGGCCAACAGTAACTGGGAGTGCTACGGCGCCAACGGCGGCCAGTCGCCCGATGGCGGCAACTACATCCAGGTGCTCGACAACAAGATCGGCCCCGGCGTCGCCGCCGAGGCCATCGACATCAAGGAAGGCACCCACGACGGCCTGATCTCCGGCAACACCCTCGACGGCACGGGCGAGAAGAACCAGAACTCGGCCGACTCGACCATCGACGTCAAGGGCGACAACTACACCATCACCGGCAACAAGATCAGCAACGGCTACCTCGACGGGATCCAGACCCACAACGTGTGGGAGAAAACCGGCTGCGGCAACACGTTCACCAAGAACACCTTCGTGGTGACGAACAAGTCGGGCTGGGGCATCAACTCGACCAACCAGAGCGACTGCGTGTCCCAGAAGAAGCCGAACGTGATCGGCGCATCGAACACCGCCACCGGCGGGAAGGGGGTGTCGAAGACCCCCGTCACCCCCGGCACCTGACCGGTCGAGACGACGGCGCCGCCTGCCGTGAACCGTCGCAGGCGGCGCCGTCGCAGACGGTCCGTGGACTTCCGCGGAAGTCCCGCTGCGGAAACCGATGGGACGCCAATGCGATGTCGACGGACTAGTTCTTGAGCCGGCGGCTCCCTGCGTGCCAGTCTTCGGTGATGCCCGGCTCCTGCGCCGTAACGCCGAAGGACGGTAGCTGGGGACGTTCACGCAAGCTGCGCTTCAGTTCGGCGAAGCCGGGGAACCGGGCGAGGCCGACGACGTGGTCCCACAATTGCCCGGCCTGCTCCCCGTCGGGCAGCCGGCTGATCACGGGCCCGAAGAACGCGACGCCGTGCGGCGGTTCGAAGTGGATGATCGGCGTGCCGACGTCCCTGCCCGTCAGCGAGAGCGCCTCGTCGGACTCCACCTGGATCTCTGCGTCGCGCGAGGTGTCGTCGAGCGCGTCGGCGAGCGAGGTCGACAGGCCGGCCTCGGCGAGGGCGTCGGCGGCGAGGCCGGGAGTGCCTTGCCAGCCCGGGGTCTTGCCCTCGTCGGGGCCGGCTTCGAAGATGCGCGCGCCAAGAGCGGCGTACAGCGGGCCGACCGCTTCACGGCCGTGCTGTTCCCGGACTGCCGAGGCCACCCGCAGCAGCCGCAGGCCCGCGGTGTGCTGGGCGGGGTACTCCGGCGGGAAGTGCGTGTCGTAGTCGAGGTGGGCGTTGATCAGGCGCAGCGAGATGAACCGCCAGTCGACGGTGTAGTCGCGCTGCGCCTGGACCAGGCGAACCCACTTGCTCGTCATCCACGCGAAGGGGCAGATCGGGTCGAAGTAGAAATCGATGTCGCTGTTCATGTCACGATCCTAGGTAGGGGTTCAGGCCGGCGCGCTGCGATTTCAGCGCGCTGGGAAGGCGTGGCCGCGGGCGAAGAGCACGACAAGCGCGGTCGGTACCAGGAGCACGACGGCGGCGATCATCAGGGAGCCGGAGCCGAACCCGGCGAGGAGCGCGCCGCCGGCCAGGCCGCCCAGGCCGATGCCGAGGTTCCAGGTGGTCACCATGGACGACTGGGCCACGTCGGCGTGTGTGCCCGCCGCCCGCATCAGTGCCGACTGCAGCAGGGTGGCCGCGCCGCCGAACGAGAGGCCCCAGGCCGCGACCGTGGCGTAGCCGACGACCGGGTGGGCGGCCGCCACGGCCAGCACGGCCGCGGCCACGGTGAAGAGCAGGGTGCTGACGATGACGAGCCGGCGGTGGTACCGGTCGATCAGCACGCCGGTCAGCCAGATGCTCGCGATCGAGGCGATGCCGAAGTCGAGGAGGATCCACTGGACCTGGCCGGCCAGCCCGACGTCGCCGAGGATCGGCGCGATGTAGGTGTAGAGGATGGTGTGCGCGAGCACGAACGTGCCCGTCACGACCAGGACGGTGCGGAGGCCGCGCAGCCGGAGAACGCGCCGCAGCGGGATCCGGTCCTCGGCCGTCCGGCCGGGGAAGTTCGGCAGTGTCCACCCGGTCCAGAGCATCAGCAGCGCGGTCAGCGCGGTGACGGCGCCGAACGTGAGCTGCCAGCCGACGGCCTTGCCGAGGTACGCCCCGACGGGGACGCCGAGGGAGAGGGCCACGGGAGTGCCGGCCATGGCGAAGGCCATCGCGCGGCCCTTCAGGCCGGGGCCGACCAGCCGTGCCGCGTACCCGCCGAGCAGGCTCCAGACCACGCCCGAAGACGCGCCCGCGACGAACCGGGCCGCGAGGGTGGTGGTGAAGTCGAGGGAGACGGCGGTCACGAGGTTGGCGAGCACGAACCCGGCGAGGGCGGTCAGGAACAAGTGGCGCCGCGGCCACGACGCGGTGGCCAGCGTCACGGGGATCGCCGTCAGCAGGGTCGCGACCGCATAGATCGTCACCGTCTGGCCGGCCACGGATTCGGACACCTCCAGTGCGCGGCTCATCTGCGGCAGGACACCGGCCGGCAGCGCCTCGGTGAGGGTGGTGATCAACCCGGCGGTGAAGAGCGCGATCAGCGGGGGGAGTGGCAGCCGTTCCGCCGGTGACGTGCGGGGAACGTTGATTTGTTCGGTGGTCACGTGTTTAGACTCGAACCTTGACACCAGTGTGAGAGCAAGCGGCCTGCCGGGAGGTGTGATGCGGATCAAAGAGCTGGCGGAGCGGACCGGGGTTTCCGCCCGGTTGCTGCGGTACTACGAGCAGCAGGGCCTGATCGAGCCGAGGCGCGAGGAGAACGGCTACCGGTCCTATGAGGAGCCGCAGGTCGAGCGGGTGCGGCAGATCCGCAGCCTGCTGGACGCGGGCCTGACGACCGAGATCATCCGGGCCGTGCTGCCGTGTCTGGCCGAGGCGGCGAATTCCTGTTACCCGGCACCGGACTTCGTGGACCGTGTGCGGCAGGAGCGGGCCCGGATGGCCGAGCGCCTCGATGGCCTGCAGAAGAACCTGCGGGCCATCGACGACTACCTGGACGCCGTCGTCCAGACGCGGTGACACTTCTTTACCGAAAGTTCGGTAAAGTGGGGGCATGGCACGTCCTCCCTCCATCGATGAGGCCCAGCTGCTCGACCTCCTGGTCTCCGTGTTCCGCGAGAAGGGCTTCGACGGCACCGCGATCGGTGACCTTTCCGCCGCGACCGGGCTGCAGCGGGCGAGCCTCTACCACCGGTTCCCGGCGGGGAAGGAGGAGATCGCCGACGCGGTCCTGACCGCGGTGGGGGAGCGGTTCCTGTGGATCCTGGCCCCGATGCGCGAGGACTCCGACGTCGTTAAGGGCATCAAGGAGACCGCTCGCCGGCTCGGTGACTTCTACGGCGCGGGAGCGCTGTCGTGCGTGCTCGACACCATGACGCTGGCCGGGACGCCGCCGAAGGTGCGCGACCACGCCCGCGAGCTCGGGAAGACGTGGGTCGACGCCATGACCGACGCGTCACGCCGTGCGGGGCGGACGCCCAAGCAGGCCGCGCAGGCCGCCAGGGACGCGTTCTTGCGCATCGAAGGGGCGCTCGTGCTGGCGCGGGTGCTGGGCGAGACCGACGCCTTCGCGGAGGCCGTCGCCGACCTGCCGAAGGTGCTGATGCCGCCGAAGCGTTAGATGTCGAGCACCAGCCGCGCGCAGCGGGAGCGGGACACGCAGATCATCATCGTGTCCGGCGTCGCGGAGTGGTCGAGGTAGTCGTCGCGGTGGTCCGGGACGCCCTCGAGCACGCGGGTCTCACAGGTGCCGCAGAACCCCTGCGTGCACGAATAGTCCGCCTCGACCCCCGCTTCCAACAGCGCGTCGAGGACCGTGGTGCCGTCCTCGACGCGGACGTCCACTCCGGACAGTGCGCAGTGGACGTCGAAGCTGCCGTCCGCCGGGATGGTTCCGGCGGTGAAGCGCTCGACGTGCACGCTGCCGGGTTCGCAGGCGTCCTCCACCGCCGCGGTCAAGGAGGCGGGACCGCAACAGTAGACGGCGACGTCGCGGTCGAGGGACCCCAGTGCGTCGGCGACCGGGATGCGGTCGCCGGCATCGCTTGCCGCGAGGTGCACGTGGTCGCCGTACCGGGCGAGTTCGTCGATGAAGGCCATCGATGACCGGCTCCGGCCCGCGTACCAGAGAGTCCACGGGGTACCCGAGCGCTCGGCCTCGGCGATCATCGGGAGCAGGGGAGTGATCCCGATGCCGCCCGCCACGAACACGTAGGCCTTCGCCGGCTGCAGCTCGAAGAGGTTCCTCGGCGTGCCGGCCGTCAGCGTCATGCCCTCGGTGGCCTGGTCGTGGAGCCACGCCGAGCCTCCTCGCGAGTCCTCTTCGCGTCGCACCGCGATGCGCCAGCTCGACCGGTCCGCAGGGTCGCCGCAGAGCGAATACTGGCGGGTCAGGCCGTGGGGAAGGGTGACGTCGATGTGGGCGCCCGGGCGCCAAGGCGGCAGCTCGCGGCCGTCGGCGGGGACGAGGGTCAGGGCGAGCACGCCCGCGGCGGCGGGGGTGAGCGTGTCGATGACGAGTTCCATATTACCGAACGTACGGTAAAAAACTTCACCGAGCGGCGTGACGAGGGCCACTTTGGTTTATTACCGAACGTACGGTAAAAATGACGGCGCAGACCTTCCGACCAACGAGGAGCACGTTCATGAGCAGCAAGACCGCCGTCGTGGTGCTGTCCGACCCGTCGACCAGCACCGAAGAGGCGCTGGGCCGGGTGTTCAACGCCCTGGCCACCGCGTGGGAGTTCGCCCAGGGTGGGGAAGCGCTGGTGTTGTTCCAGGGTGCGGGCACCCGCTGGCCGGCCGTGCTGGCCGACTCGGCCCACCCGGCGCACGAGCTGTACGCCGCGGTGAAGAAGCAGGTCGCCACGGTGGCCTCGGGCGGCTGCGCGACCGTCTTCGGCGCGACCGAGGGTGTCGAGGGGGAGGGCATCAAGCAGGTCAGCCAGAACCAGGCGCCGGGCACTCCGGGCGTCGCGAGCATCCGCGAACTGGTGCAGTCCGGCTACGCGGTCCTGACCTTCTGACGCCGTGGCCGACCTCATCGACCGGCTCGCCTTCCACCCAGGCGAGCTCGAAGCGCAACGGGTGGCCGGAACGGCCGAGCTGGCCGAGCGGGTCCGGCCGATCATCTCCGACGCCATCCCGCGCGGGGCGTTCGACTTCCTGGCCCACCAGCGCATGCTGGTGCTGGGGGCCCAGGACCGCGAGGGCCGGCCCTGGGCGACCACCCTGCTGGGCCCGGAAGGCTTCCTGTCGGCGGCCGGCCCGCACACCCTGCGGGCCGCCGCCGGCGTGGTCGCCGGCGATCCTCTCGCCGACGTCCTGCGGGACGAGACCGACGTCGGCACCCTGGCCATCGACCTGGTGGCGCGCAAGCGGTTGCGGATCAACGGCCGGTGGCGGCCCGTCGACGGCGGTGGTGAAGTCGACGTCCACCAGGCGTTCGGCAACTGCCCCAAATACATCCAGGCCCGCGTCATGCCCGACGACGCGCCGGGGGAGTTCCAGCCCGCGGCAACCCGCGCCGGGACACTGGATCCGCGTGACGCGGCGCTCGTCTCGGCCGCCGACACGTTCTTCGTCGCCACCGCGGTGGACGGTGGGGTCGACGTCTCGCACAAGGGCGGCAACCCCGGCTTCGTCGATGTCGTCTCACCGGCCGAGCTGCGCTGGCCGGACTACGTGGGCAACGCGATGATGATGACCGCGGGCAACCTCGGCGTGAACCCCCGCGCCGGCTTGCTCTTCCCGGACTGGGAGACGGGCGCGACCCTGCAGCTGACCGGCACGGCGGAGGTGCGCCGCTCCGCGAATCCTGCCGGGGGACCGGCCACCGGCCAGGAAACGGTCTTCCGGATCACCGAAGCGATCCGGACCGAGCACTCGTTCCCCGGCGGGTGGTCGGCACCGAAGTACTCTCGCTTCAACTGAGACCACCATGGACGGCGACGATGACCAAGCACCCACCCGGCGACGGTGAGGACCACGGCAACGTCTACTGCCGGTCGGGTAGGGAGATCTTGGATCCGGATCTCCCGTACGGGCTCCTTCGGATCTAGACCCTGCCGGCTCCAAACCGAGGGCCGGCAGGGTCGCCTTCCGTGCCCCTGAGAGGGCTTGAGTGCGTTCCGAAGTGCGTTGAGCGAGGTGTCCGCCGCCGACGAAGAGATCGGGCGAACCCGGCACGGCGGGAGCGCCCGCCTTCTGGTTCGAGCGGCGGTCTCACTCCTTCGGCTGATCACCAAGCCCGAATCAGCGATCCGGCTCGCCGGGCGTGATCACCTGTGTTTCGTTGACCCGGTGCCTTCGTTTCGCCTCGCCCACGTTCTGATCGGCTCGGTTCTCTCCGCCGGCGTTGCGGTGCTCGCGGTAGCCGAGCCGGCGGTCGTCCCGGTTGCGCGGACTTCCGCGCCCGCCTCCGCGGTGCTCGTCCGCTTGACGACTTCGCCGGTCGAGGCGCTCGGTCTCGAGGCCTACACCGGCCGGTACGGCGTCGCGGAGTCCTCCGGTCCCGGACAGACCGACAACGGGGACTTCAGCGACCCCGACGGGATTCTGCGCAGGATCGGCGTCGCCACCAAGCAGGCCCGGACCGTCGCCGACCCGGCCAGGAACTGGGCGCAGGCGCAGCTGACGGCGCTGGAGGTGAAGCTCGGGCGGAAGCCGTTCCTCAAGGTGGCTTCGCTCGACTCCTACGCCGAATGCGTACCGCCGCCGGTGGGCCCGTGGGCGCTGGCGTACAACCGCACGAACGGCGGCACGATCGAGGTGCTCGGGCACACCGTGCGGCCGGGCCGGAACGGGCTGAGCGTGACCGGAGCCCAGCTGGGCGCCCGTGAGATCGGCAAGAGCACGCTGACGGTCGTGGTGACGCCGATGCAGGACCCGTCCGCGCAGAGCCGCGAGGGCTACGCCCGGGCCTGGCTGGACATCGACGTCACCGCGTCGCTGAAGGACAACGACGGCAAGCCGGTGTACGACGGGCCGTTGACGTCGTTGCGGCTCGGCGAAGCCGAGGCACACTGCGAGCCCCGGCCGCCGACCACCACCCCGGTCACCCCGACCAGTTCGAAAACGACCACGCGAACCACGTCCTCCACGCCGACCTCGACCTCGGCCTCGACTTCGGCTTCGACCTCGGCTTCGACCTCGACCTCGGCGACGACGACCGGTGCCACCGTGACGCCGACGACCGCGTCGAGCACTTCGGCCGGCGCGCCGTCTCCCGGCTCGCCCGGCAGCCCGCCGACGACCGGCGGCCTCCCCGGAACCGGCGTCGCCGGGCTGCCCGCCCAGGCGGCCGCGCTGCTGGTCCTGCTCGGGGCCGGCCTGACCCTGCTCGCCGTGGCGCGGCGACGAGGTGACCGCTGACCTGAGGCCGGGTCTTTCGCCCGGCGAGGCGTGCATCGTCGCTATTATCCCCGGGTCGTCGAGTGCCGCCCAGGCGGCCGGCGCGGGGCCGGGAGACGAGAATTCGAGAAGTGCCGTGGGTCGATGCGACGAACGGCGTGGGCCGATCGAGGTGCCGATCGCGTTGCTTGATCACTTCTCTTGACAAGGTGCCGGAAAAGCCCATACATGGACAGTGGTTCAAACCACTCGTCAGGAGTTGAGCTATCGTGGTCAAACTCGGCCGGATCACCGCGTTGCTGGCAGGCGCCGCCCTCCTGGCGGCCATGACGACAGGCACGAGTGCGGCGAGTACGTCCGCCGCGCCGCGCAAGAGCGGGCCGATCACCGTGGCCTACGTCGAGGTGAACAGCAACAGCATGCTGAACGTGGGCAAGTACGCCCTCGCCCAGGACGGCGGCAACGTGTTCGATATCGGCGTCATCTTCGCCGCCAACATCAACTACGACACCGCGACGAAGTCGGCGTACCTGTACTTCAACCCGAACGTGCAGCGCGTCCTCGACAACGTGAGCACCCAGGTCCGCCCGCTGCAGGCCAAGGGCATCAAGGTCATGTTGTCGATCCTCGGCAACCATCAGGGCGCCGGGTTCGCCAACTTCCCGTCCCAGCAGGCGGCCGCGGCCTTCGCCAAGCAGCTGTCCGACGCCGTGGCCAAGTACGGGCTCGACGGCATCGACTTCGACGACGAATACGCCGAGTACGGCAACAACGGCACCGGCCAGCCCAACGCCAGCTCGTTCGTCCACCTCGTCACGGCCCTGCGGGCGGCGATGCCCACCAAGCTCATCTCGCTGTACAACATCGGGCCGGCCGCATCGCGGTTGTCCTACGGCGGTACCGACATCACCTCGAAGTTCAACTACGCCTGGAATCCGTACTACGGCACCTGGGGCGTACCGAACATCGCCCTTCCCAAATCCGGGCTCTCCCCCGCGGCGGTCCAGATCGCGGCGACCTCCACCAGCACCGCCGCCAGTCTCGCCCAGCGAACCGTGAACGAAGGCTACGGCGTGTACCTGACCTACAACCTCGGCGCCGCCGACTCGCACACCTACATCTCGAGCTTCACCAAGCCGCTGTACGGCAAGGACGCCGTGTACCGGCCCTAGCTGTGATGTTCAGGGACGTTGGTCAGCGAGTGACCGGCGGCAGTTGTTCTGCTGCGTCGCCGACGGTGATCAGGCCCAGGGTTCGCAACCGGGTCACTCGGCGATGTCTTCGCGTCGCTGGCGCCAGGCGAAGGCGTGGGCGTCGGTCGGAGGTGCTTGAGCGCACTGAGGTCGTGTTCCGGCATGCGAAGCAGGTCGGGGATGAGCGTGGGAGCCCAGACTGCTGTCTGGTCAGCGAGGTGCGGGCCGGAGGTGGACGGGCAGGCTGGTGTGCCCGTTGGACAGGAACGTGGGCAGGGTGGTCAGTTTCTCCGGCGGCACGGCGAGGGTCAGGTCCGGAAAGCGGTCGAACAGCGCCGGGAGCGCCACCTCGGCTTCGAGCCGGGCCAGCGGCGCGCCGGGGCAGTGGTGCACGCCGTAACCGAAGGTGAGGTGTGGTGCGGCCGCTCGGGTGATGTCGAACTCGTCGGCGGTGTCGCCGTGCTGGGCGGGGTCGCGCCCGGCGGCGCCGAATCCGACCAGGATCGCGTCGCCGCGGCGGATCACCGTTCCGTCCAGCTCGATGTCCTCGATCGCGTACCGCAGCGGCGTGTACGGGATCGGCGCCTGCCAGCGCAGCGTCTCTTCCACCACGGCGGTCCAGGACTGTCGCCCGGACCGGACCAGGGCGAGCTGATCAGGGTGGGTCAGCAGCGCGGTGATGGCGTGGTCGAGCAGGTTCACCGTGGTCTCGTGACCGGCGGTCATCATCAGCATCAGCGTGTCGACGAGCTCGGTTTCGGTCAGCGCGCCGTCCCGGTCGTCGCGCGCGGTGATCAGGGCGCTGGTCAGGTCGTCGGCGGGCGCCGCGCGCTTCTGCGAGATCAGTTCGGTGAACAGGGCGTATGCCGCCGCCACGTTCGCCTGGGCCTGTTCGGCGGTGATCGCGCTGTCGAAGAAGCCGTCCACTACTTCGCGGATTCCGGCCTGTTTGTCGCCCGGGACGCCGAACAGCCGGCAGATGACCTCGATCGGCAGCGGGTAGGCGTACCGCGCCCGCAGGTCGACGGACGCGGCACTGGAATCTGCCTCGATGGCGTCGAGCAGGTCCCGGGTGATTTCTTCGACTTTCGGGCGGAGCGCCTCGGTGCGGCGGACCGTGAAGGCGGCCGCCGTCAGGGAACGCAGCCGCCGGTGGTCGGCACCGTAGGCGGTGAACATGTTCCGGATCGACACCCAGATTCGCAGCGGCCAGTCGTCGGCGATTTGCCCGTTGGTGAACGCGGGCCAGTGGTGGAACGCGTCCTTGGACACCCGGGGGTCGGCCAGCAGCCGACGGAGGACGGCGTTTCCGGTGACGGCCCAGGCTGGAACGCCACCGGGCAGTTCGATCCGGGTGACCGGCCCCCGTTCACGCAGGCAGGCACCCTCGGCGTGCACATCGGAGGCGTGGACGTCGAGGGTGATCGGCTGTTCCATTCTCATTTCCCCACCGGTTCTCGCGCGGATCCCGGCCGAACTGGGATACGGAATTTGCGACGGCGAAAGAGTCGCTGTTGTTCCAGGACTCGTCTCAAGGTTCGATCCCATCGGTGGGATTCACCATGCGTAAGAGCTTTTAAACCCGGCACTGCCTGGTGACCACGCCTACGGCGGTGATCCAGCACATGGCCTTCCGATTTCTCGTTATGGTGACATCTTCGCCGAGGATCGGCCCGTTCGACAGCATTGATGATTGTGCCATCGCGAGGACGTGGCTCGCGTGACCTCAACGAGTGAAATGACGCGTGACCAGTGCTCATCTGCCATCCCAATGGAGTCACCCGTGTGGGGGAAATTAAAGCCCGGATCAGGTGAACAATAAGTGCCAAATTCGGTTTCTCGACGGGCAGTCCGAGTTCCGTCCGCTTCAGCTACCACGCCCGCCCTGTCCAACGAGGGCCGGACACCGCTGGTGGCAGGCACGCTCACCCAGGTCCGCGACGCGGCCGACCGGAACGCGGTCCGCGTCGAGGCCGAATCGGGGCAGCTCGCGGGCGGTGCGGCGACGGCGACCGGCGCCTGGGCGTCTGGCGGCTCGTACGTCGGCTATCTCGGCAACGGCGGGACGCTGACGATCCCGCGCACCAGTGGCCCGGGACGTACCGGCCTCACGGTCGTCTACGCCCAGGCCGAGAACAACACCGGCCACCCGTACGACACGGACACGATCACCCGCACCCTGGTGGCCACCGAGGCGGGCGGCACGGTGACGCGAGCGCCCTGCCGCCACAACTACACGTGGGACGGCTTCTGGCCGGAGACTTCGCCGATCGGGGCACCGCGGTGCACCAGTCGCTTCTACGCCTCATGCTGTTACGGCGCGCACAGCTTCGACCGGCCCTTCGCCACGCAGATGGCGGCCGGTGTCGTCACCGTGCCGCGCCGGACGTGACTTTTGGAGGTATCCGTGTTGCGCACGCGATTCGGGGTGCTCGCCATCCTCATCCCGCTCGGCCTGACCGGTGTCCCCGCCGCCGCGGCGGCGGGGACACACGATGGGAAGAGCCCTCTCGACCCCGCATTGGTCGCGGGATTCGGGGCGAGTGAACTGACCACCAGCACCCGCCTGGCCGACCGGCGTTCGCTGATCACCGGTCCGGGGGCGTACGTGCTGGGCGACGCGTCGGGGCGATACCCGGCCGCCGGGTTCCACATCCGCGGGGAAATGGGCGGGTTCTGGGCGCCGCCGATCAAGCTGCTCGACGGCCTCTGGTTCCGGGTGGGGGACCAGTGGCTGGGCAGCGGTGCCACCGCCGTCGGCTATACCAGCGGCGACGGCTACGAACGCTTCCGCTACCAGACCACGGGCGGTCTGACAGCCGAGCGCCTCCAGTTCGTCCCGGACGGATCCGCCACCACCCTCATCGCGCTCAGCCTGCGCAGCCCGGTGAGCCGCACGGTCGATCTGCGGGTCGACGCTCACTCGGAGCTGTTGCCGGCCTACCCGTGGACGTCGACCACGCCGTCCTCGGCCGCCGTCGACTTGCCCGACACCGTGAGCACCGACGGAACGGCTCTGACTTTCCGCGAGACCGGGACGTCGCCGGGAGCACGCCCGCACGACTACAGCGCGGTCGTCGCCGGCAGCCGGCGACCGGTGGCGACCGCCACGACGGGTACGCACCGAGGTCCGCAGGACCCGCCGGTGCGGTGCCCGCCGACCGGGACGGCTCCGCCTCGCTGCGATGACAGCGATGCGGGCCAGGGCGCCGGGGGTGCCCTCGACTACCGGGTCGACGTCTCGGCCCACCGCACGAAGACGCTGTGGTTCGCGGTGGCCGGCTCGACGACGAACGCGACCGAAGCGACTCGTTCCGTCCGGACGGCGCTGGCCGGCCCGGCCGCCGCCTGGGCGGGCAAGCTCGCCGGACGACGTGCCGCCGTCGCGCCGACCCAGGTCGATCTGCCGGGTGACCGCGCGCTCCAGGCCGCTGTCCGGTGGAGCAAAAGCAACCTCGCGGATTCGGTGCAGCAGGCCCGGAACCTGCAGATCCGGCCGGTGTCGGCGGGCACGAGCTACCCGCCCGCGGCCGGTACCGTCTCGTCCGCCCGGTGGATCGGTGCCGGGTTTCCCGACTACCCGTGGCTGTTCGGCACCGACGGGGAGTACAGCGCGTTCGCGGCCGTGGCGGCCGGCCGCTTCGACCTGGTCCGCGGCCACCTGCGTGCCCTGCGCGACGTCAGCGACCTGGTCAACCAGCGCAGCGGAAAGATCGTGCACGAGGTCGTTTCCACCGGTGACGTGTACTTCGGCGCCAACGGCGACCCGGGCAACACCGACGAGACCGCGAAGTTTCCGAGCGTGGTCGCGCTGCTGTGGCGGTGGACCGGGGACAACCGGGTCCTCGACGACTTCTACGACCTCTCCGCCCGCGCGTTGAAGTACATCGCCACGAACCTCGACGCCGACCACGACGGCTGGCCCGAGGGGCTGGGCAACGTCGAGCGTCCCGGCATGGGCGCGGAAAAGCTCGACAACGCCGTCTACTACCTCCGCGGCCTCGCCGACCTCGCCGACATGGCCGAGAGCCGCGGGGACCACGCGACCGCCCGCTGGGCCCGAGCCCGGTTCGACGAGCTGCGCGGCCGGTTCGACGCCACCTGGTGGGCGGGCGACGACGCCGCCGGCTACGGCGACTCGCTGGGAGAGGACAACACGCCCGTCTTCCAGCGGCACTGGATCGGCCTGACCCCACTCGAAGCCGCCATGCCGGGCGCGCGGGAACTGGCATCCCGGCACCACGCGCAGGAAACCCTGCAGCGCCGGGAACAAGCCTGCTACAGCGGCGACCTCGGCCTCTACCACACCGGGACGGGCCCGACCAGCGCTCCCGGCGGCAACCCCGGCCCCAGCTGCGACCAGGTTGTCACCGCGGTACCGGCCGAGCGGGCCGTGTACTCGCTGAACACTGCCATCATGGCCGTGGCCGAGGGCAACCACGGCCGGCTCGGCCGCACCCAGCAGCAGCGCTACACCACCGCGAACACCCGGATCCAGCTCGATCCGGCGATCTGGGAGAAGCCGGGGGCGATGCCGGAAGTGGCTCCGTCGCCCGACTTCACGGCGAACATCGACCGGCCGTTCACCGACCGCTCGATGGTGCTGCAGGCGTGGGGGACCTACGGCGTGCTCTGGCCGGTCGTGCACCAGCAACTCGGCGTCGACCCCGACGTGCCCCACGGCCGCATCGCGGTCGTCCCCCAGATCCCGCAGGGGCAGAACCGCATCTCCGGCTCGGACATCCGGCTCGGCACCGGCTCCCTCGCCGTCCGCGCGACGACCACCGGAGCGAGCCTGACCACCTGGTTCTCCTGGACCGGAACCGCCGCGATCACGGTCGGCGCCGTCCTGCCGCCGGGGAAAACGGTCACCGGCGTCTCTTTCGGCGGCCGTCCGGTGCCCTACCGGCTGCTCTCCACTGCCCGAGGCGACCGGATCGAAGCGGACGTCACCAGCGGCTCGGGCGAACTTCAGGTGCGCCTTCGGTGAGCAGGCCGGTCCGGCATCAGGTTGCGCGTTCGGCGTCGCGGACGATCGACCGGGCGAGCCACGCGAACACCTGGTCGTGCGCCGGTTTCTGGAGGTGCCAGTAGGCGTGGCCCAGCGGTGAGGCCGGGGCGAACCGCACCCGCTGCCGCAGCAGGCTCCCGGAACCGGCCGGGTCCGCGCGCAGGGTGAGTTCGGCGTCGCCGGGCAGGCGCATGTCCGCGGTCAACACGAGCTCGCGGTGGGTGTCGTCGCGGCGGCGGACCGTCCAGAAGTCGACGACGTCCCCGGCCACCGGCCGGTCGGGGCGACCGCGGTAGGCCCCCGCCCCGCCGAGCAGCCCGTCGAGCAGCCCGCGCAGGGCCCACGCCGGTGCGGGCGGGAACCGGCCGTGGTCGCCGCCGAGGGCGGTGATCGCCTGCCACAGCCGTTGCGGGGCCGCTTTTGCGAGCCGCGTGTGCTCCTCCAGGTACGCCGGACCGGCGGGTGCCTGCTGCACCGGCACCCCGAGTGCCGTGCGCAGGGCGTTGTCGAGGCTTGTCGGTCCGCCGGGAGGGGGCGGCAGGACGGATTCGACCGGGGTGTCGGCCGGAAGCAGGTCGTGTTCGAGCGACGCGAACAACGGGCCCGCGACGGCGGCGGGCACGGGCGAGGTCAGCCCGGCGATCCGCGCGGCGGCCCGGTGGGACCAGAACGGTGCCGGCAAGGCGAGCGCGGCGGGCCGCCGCAGGAGGCGGGCGCAGCGCCGCACGAGGTCGTCGTAGCTGATGGCTTCCGGCCCGCTGACATCGAACCGGCCTCGCAGCGACGGGTGGCCGGCCGCTGCCCGCAGGTAGTGGCGGACGTCGGCGAGCGCGACCGGGCGGCTGCGGCGGGCGGTCCACCGGGGCCGGGGCCGGAACGGCAGCCGGGCGGTGCGCGACAGCAGCTCCACCCCGGCCGATCCGCGGCCGAGGATCATCGACGCCTGCAGCGCGATGGCCGGAACCTCGCCGTCGAGCAGGATGCCGGCCACCTCGGAGCGGGACGCCAGGTGCGGCGACGTCGTGGCCGCCGGTCGTGGCCCGCCCAGGTAGACGAGCTGCCGGACCCCGGCGGCTGAGGCCGTGGCGGCGAGGCGCTGTGCGATGACGCGGTCTCGGCGGGCGAAGTCCGGGCGGGCCAGCGAGTGCACGAGGTGGAAGACCACGTCCGCGCCGTCGCACGCGGTCTCGAGGGCGCGCGGGTCCGCGGCGTCCCCGAGCGTCACGCCGATCCCGTGCGGGAAGCCGTGCTCCGCCGTGCGGGAGAGGACATGGACCGGGTGCCCGGCGGCGGTGAGGTCGGCGACGAGTGCCCGGCCAACGAAACCGGTCGCGCCCAGTACCGTGCAGCGGGGAGCCTGCGGTGACGGCGTCATCGCGAGTCCGGGATCGGCCGGGTCGCGGGGCGCCGGCCGGCAACGGCGTCGCAACCGGCGCCGCCGGGGCGGGCGCAAGGGTGCGGCGGGCTGCTGCCGGCCATGCGACGTCCTTCCGTAGGCGATGCAGAGGCGTCACAAACCTAAGGCGTCGGGGCTGCGACTGCCTGGGGAGAGGAGCTGTCACGCGCTCGGGGCAAGCGATGCTGCCGGTTGGTTCTTGCGTGCTGTGCGGGATAAGTGCAGGTAGGCTCAGCGTCGGACGGTTATCCTGGATGTCGCCCAGCCCAAGAATTTGCATCGTATTTGTATCGCAGTGCCGGATGGCGGGCTCGACACCCTGCCGCGGAGGTGCCATGCAGCCGAACTTCCCTCCGGGGGTGTCGCTGATCCGGGAGCGGATGCGCGACGCACTGTTCGCTCGGGTGGCGGGGCCCGACGGGCCGCGCAACCGCGCCCGCATCCACGGTGCGCCGGGGGAACGCTGGTTCGGGCCGGACAGCGCGATCCGGCGGGTGCACGGGGACACGGCCATGTTCGTGGGCGGTCTGCGCGCGCTGCTGTTGCAGTCGCTGCACCCGTTGGCAATGGCGGCGGTGGCCGCGCACTCGGGCTACCGAGGCGATCCGTGGGGCCGGCTGCAGCGCACGAGCACGTTCCTTGCCGAGACGACGTTCGGCACGGCCGAAGACGCCCATCGTGCGGTCGAGACCGTGCGCTCGGTCCACCGGCGGGTGCGGGGAGTGGCCCCGGACGGGCGGCCGTACCGGGCCGACGACCCGCAGCTGCTGGCGTGGGTGCACATCGCCGAAGTCGACAGCTTCTTGCGCGCCCACCAGCGGTACGGCGCGCAGCCCCTCGACGAGGCGGGGTGCGACGCCTACGTCGCCGAGACAGCCGTGATCGCCCGGGCACTCGGGGTGCCCGACCCGCCGGTGACCCGGGCCGGGCTCGACCTGGCGCTCGCCGCGTACCGGCCGGAGTTGCGCGGTACCCCGGAAGCTCGGCAAGCCGCCCGGTTCCTCCTGCTCACCCCGCCGATCCCGTGGCCGGCGCGGCTTCCTTACGCGGCACTGGCAGCCTCGGCGGTGGCGATGCTGCCGGCGTGGACGCGGCCGCACCTGCGCCTCCCGCGGCTGCCGGTCGCCGAAGCGACCGTCGTCCGGCTTGCCGGGCACAGCCTGGTGAAGGTCGTGCGCTGGGCGATGACCGCCGCCTGAGCGGCGCCCGGATCCGCATCGCGCCGCGACCGTACGTCGATGCGCACGGCCGGGATTGCGAGCTGTCAGGGTGCGTTGCGTTGGCTGACAAGCGCTGGTTCGCCGCCCGGAGATCCGCGCCGGGACGGTCCGGCACGCCGTGCCCGGCCGTGGGACCGGCCGGCCGTCACGACCACGAGCAGGTGGTCGAACAAAGTTCGTCGTCCGCCTCCTGCACCGCACCCGTGGGTGGGTGTCACACCTGCTCGCCCAGCTTGTACTCCGCCCCGCCGGTATAGGAAAACCCGTCGGCGCCGATGGTCACGTCGGCTTCGCGGGGCTCGGCCCGCTCGACGACCGGCTGGACCGCGCCGTCGAGGTCGAGCACCCGGGACGCGTCGGTGTACCAGCTCGGCACCACCGGGTTGCCCCACCAGTCGCGGCGCTGATTGTCGTGGACGTCCCAGGTGATCACCGGGTTGTCCGGGTCGCCGGTGTAGTAGTCGTGCGTGTAGATCTCGATGCGGTGGCCGTCCGGGTCGCGGACGTAGAGGTAGAACGCGTTCGACACGCCGTGGCGGCCCGGGCCGCGCTCGATCATGCCGGACTTCCGCAGCGCGCCGAGGTGGTCGCAGATGTGCAGGATCTGGTGTCGTTCGTGGGAGGCGAACGCGATGTGGTGCAGCCGCGGGCCGTCGCCGCCGGTCAGGGCCACGTCGTGGACCGTCGGCTTGCGGAACATCCAGGCCGCGTACACCGTGCCTTGGTCGTCCTGGATGTCTTCCGAGACGCGGAAACCCAGGCCCTCGTAGTACTTCCGGGCGGCCGGGACGTCCGGGGTGTCGAGGTTGAAGTGGTCCAGCCGCGACAGGGCGCCGGCGCCGTGGACGTCGTAGCGCTGGGTGAACCGCTCGACGTGCTCGGCGTCGTGGAAGAACTCGACCGGGAACCCGAGCGGGTCGAGCACGCGCACCGCCTCGCCGATGCCGCGGGTGGCGCCGGCCGGCCGGCGGGAGACCGGGCAGCCGAGCTCGCGGTAGTACGCCTCGGTCAGCTCGAGGTCGGCCGGGGTGCGCACCCGGTAGGCCAGCACGCCCAGCGCGGGTTCCGGGCCCTGGCGCAGCACCAGCGAGTGGTGCAGGTACTCCTCGAACGCCCTCAGGTACAACGCGGAGTCGTCTTCGTGGGTGACGACGAGCCCGAGCACGTCGACGTAGAACGCCCGCGACGCGGCCAGGTCCGTGACGACGAGTTCGGCGTATGCGCAGCGGATGACGTCCGGCGGGGTGGCGGTCATGCGGTTTCCTTCCCGGCGCCGAACCGGGCCGTGTGCACCGGCCCGAGTGAGACGTGGATGGCCTGCTGGTCGGTGTAGAAGTCGAGTGAGCGGTAGCCGCCTTCGTGGCCGAGGCCGGACGCCTTGACCCCGCCGAACGGCGTCCGCAGGTCGCGGACGTTGTGCGAGTTCAGCCAGACCATCCCGGCTTCGACCGACTGCGCGAAGGTGTGCGCCCGCGTCAGATCGGCCGTCCACAGGTACGCGGCCAGGCCGTACTTGACGTCGTTGGCGAGGGTGAGGGCTTCGGCTTCGGTGTCGAACGGCGTCAGCGCGACGACCGGACCGAAGATCTCCTCCTGGAAGATCCGCGCGGTCGGCGGCACGTCGGCGAACACCGTCGGCGCCACGTAGTTGCCACTGTCCAACCCGGACGGACGACCGCCGCCGGCGAGCAGGCGGCCTTCCGCCTTGCCCAGCTCGACGTACCGCATGACCTTGTCGTAGTGCTCGGGGTGCACCAGCGCGCCGACCTCGGTGGCCGGGTCGTGCGGGTCGCCCACGACGATGTTCGCGGCCCGTTCCGCGTACCGGGCGCAGAACTCGTCGTAGACCGGCCGCTCGACCAGGATGCGGCTGCCCGCGGTGCAGCGTTCGCCGTTGAGCGAGAACACGCCGAAGAGCGTCGAGTCCAGGGCCGCGTCGAGGTCGGCGTCGGCGAAGACGATCGCCGGGGACTTGCCGCCCAGCTCCATCGACATGCCCTTGAGGTGGGCCGCGCAGTTGCGGTAGATCGTCTGCCCGGTCGTGGTCTCGCCGGTGAACGAGATCAGCGGCACGTCCGGGTGCTTGACCAGCGCGTCACCCGCTTCCTCACCGAAGCCGTTGACGAGGTTGAACACCCCGTCCGGCAGCCCCGCCTCGGCGAAGATCCCCGCCCAGAGGCTCGCCGAGAGCGGCGTGAACTCGGCCGGCTTCAGCACCACCGTGCAACCCGAGGCCAGCGCCGGCGCGAGCTTCCAGCTCTCGAGCATGAACGGCGTGTTCCACGGCGTGATCAGCCCGGCGACGCCGACCGGCTTGCGGTGCACGTAGTTCACCTGCCGCCCGGGCACCTGGTAGGTGTCGTCGGCCTGGGCGACGACGAGGTCGGCGAAGAACCGGAAGTTCTCCGCCGCCCGCTGCGCCTGGCCGAGCGCCTGGGTGATCGGCAGGCCGGTGTCGAACGTTTCCAGCTCGGCGAGCCGCCGGTCCTGGGCTTCGACGGCGTCGGCGATCTTGTTCAGCACGCGCGCCCGCGCCCGCGGCAGCATCCGCGGCCACGGCCCGCCGGTGAACGCCTCCCGGGCCGCCGCGACCGCGCGGCCGACGTCCTCGGCCTGGCCCGCCGCGGCGGTCACGTACGGAGTGTTCGACACCGGGTCGAGGACGTCGAACGTCTTGCCCGAGACGCTGTCGACGAGCTCGCCGCCGATGTAGTGCTTGAGCTCGCCCGGCAGTCCTTCCGGGACGTGGTGGGTCATGCCTTTCCTTCCACGGAGAAGCCGTCGACCGGGCTGAGGTACTGCGCGCCTTCGGCCATGAGGTCGGTGATCCGGGCGACGCCGGATTCGGTCGGCGGGATGAGCGGCGGCCGGACGTGCCCGGAGGCGATCAGCCCGCGCTGTTCGAGCACCCACTTCCCGGGCGCCGGATTGGTTTCGACGAACAGCAGGTCGACCAGCGGGTGCAGGCCGTAGTGGAGCTCGCGGGCGCGCTCGTGGTCACCGGCCTGCCAGGCCGTGTACATCTCGGCGCACGCGGCCGGGGCGATGTTGGCCGTGGCGCTGACGAACCCGGCGCCGCCGAGGGCCAGCAGCGGCAGGCAGAGCAGCTCGATCCCGGACCAGACGACCAGGTCCCGGCCGCACAGGTGCAGCACGCGCGAGAAGTGTTCGAAGTCCTTCGTCGTCTCCTTGATCCCGGCGAAGTTGTCGCACGAGCGGTAGAGCCGCGCGACGGTCTCCGGTGCGAGGTCGACCGCGGTCCGGCTCGGGACGTTGTAGGCGATGATCGGCAGGTCCGGGAACTCGCGGCAGACCGTGCGGTACCAGACGAACAGCGCGTCCTGGGTCGGCCGCGCGTAGTACGGCGTGATGATCAGGGCCGCGTCGATCCCGGCGTCGCGCGCGGTCGCGGTGAGTTCCAGGGTTTCGTCGAGCTTCGCCGAGCCGGTGCCCGGGACGAAGGGGACGCGGTCGCCGACCTCGGCGGCCACCGTCCGGATCGCCTCGGCGCGCTCGGCCACCGTCTGGGAGCCGGGCTCGCCGGTGGAACCGCCGATCGAGATGCCGTGCGTGCCCGAAGCCAGCTGCCAGCGCACGAGGTTCTTCAGGCCGTCGTGGTCGACGGCCCCCTCGGCGGTGAACGGCGTCATCAGGGGCGCGATCGACCCGCGGATGGCCCGGGGGTCGGAGCGGAATCGCATGGGTTTCCCTTCGTGCGTCAGTGGCGGCGGTAGGCGAGGTAGGCGTCCAGGGTGGCCAGCCGGTGGGCGCGGACAGCCTGTTCGATCTCCGCGCCGGGGGCGTCGCGTTCAAGCAGGCCGAGGATGGTTTCGTGCTCGGCGACCGACTCGCGGGCGCGGCCGGGCACGAAGCTGAAGGTCGAGCTGCGCAGGCGGCCGAGCCGGTCCCAGCCGCGGCGGACGAGGTCGAGGACCTGCGGGTTGGGGCAGGCTTCGAACAGCACGGCGTGGAAGTCGCGGTTGAGGCCGGTGAACTTCGCGGGTTCGAAGTCGCCGAGGCAGCCGGCCAGCTCGGCGTTCAGGGCGCGGGCCTCCGCCAGCGCGCCCGGCGGGAGGACCGGCGCGGCGAGCGCGGCGGCGTAGCCCTCGACCAGGGCGAGGGTCTGCATCGTGTGCTGGTACTCGCTCTCGTCGACCATCGCGACCTGGGCGCCGACGTTGCGCTCGAAGGTCACCAGGCCCTCGGCCTCCAGCAGCCTGATCGCTTCGCGGACCGGCACCACGCTGACGCCGAGCTCCTGCGCGAGCTGGCCCAGGACCAGGCGGTAGCCGGGGGAGAAGGTGCCGTCGGCGATCCGGGCCTTGATCCACTCGTAGGCGATCCGCGACTTGCTCATCGTGGTGCCGTTCACCGGTTCGCGCGCCATGCGGCGTACCTCCCGCGCCAGTGCTCGTCCATCGGGTAGAGGCCTTCGACGCGCTCGCCGTCGGCGACCCGCTCGGCGATGAACGTCTCCTGCAGCTCCTGCTCGATCGCCGCGTCGACGACTTCTTCGACGAGGTCCGGCGGGATGACCAGGACGCCGTCACCGTCGCCGGCGATGACGTCGCCCGGGCGGACCGCGGCGCCCCCGCAGGCGATGGCGACGTCGACGTCCCACGGCACGTGCCGCCGGCCGAGCACCGCCGGGTGCGGCCCGGCGTGGTAGGTGGGAATGTCCAAAGCGGACACCGCGGCCAGGTCGCGGACCCCGCCGTCGGTGACGATCCCGGCGGCGCCGCGCACCTGGGCCCGCAGCGCGAGGATGTCGCCGACCGTGCCGGTGCCGCGTTCGCCGCGGGCCTCCACGACGAGGACGTCACCCGGGCCGAGGCCGTCGACCGCCCGCTTCTGCGCGTTGTAGCCGCCGCCGTGGGCGTTGAACAGGTCCTCGCGGTACGGCAGGTACCGCAGCGTCCGCGCGCGACCGGTCAGCCGGGCGCCGGGCCTGGTCGAGGTGAGCCCGTCGATCGACACGGCGTCGTACCCGCGCTTGCGCAGCTGGGCCGACAGCGTGGCGGTGCCGACGGATTCGATCCGCTGCCTCAAGGAGGCCGTCAGCTCGAACCGCGGCTCGGCGGTCCCGTACGCGTCCGCGCGCTGCTGCTCGTCGATGCGGGGGAGCGCGCCGTACGGTCCGAACGGGACGGTCCCCTCGGTGATCGGGGTGACGAGCCGGCCGGTGGTGTTGCCGCCGCCGTCGACCTCCACTTCGACCACGTCGCCGGGGACGGCGACCGACGCTCCCGCGGGCGTCCCGGTCAGGACGACGTCACCGGGTTCGAGCGTGATCAGCTGCGAGAGGTCCGCGACCAGCCGTCCGAAGCCGAAGAGCAGGTCGGCGGTGGTGTCCTCCTGGACGAGTTCGCCGTTGAGCCAGGTCCGCAGCCGCAGGGCCGCCGGGTCGATGCCGGCCGCGGGCAGGACCGCCGGCCCGAGCGGGGTGAAGCCGTCGCCGCCCTTGGCGCGCAAGTTGCTGCCCTTGTCGGCGTACCGCAGGTCGTAGACGCCGAAGTCGTTGGCCGCGGTGACGCCGCCGACGTGCGACCAGCCCTCTTCGGGCGGGACGCGGCGGGCCGTGCGGCCGATGACGAGCGCGATCTCGCCTTCGAAGCCCAGCAGCTCGGTGCCGGCCGGCCGTTCGAGGGCGGTGCCGCTCGCCGCGACGGACGTCGGGGGCTTGAGGAAGTACGACGGCTGCTCCGGTACCCGGCCGCGCTGGGCGGCGCGGGAGCGGTAGTTGAGGTGCAGCGCGATGATCTTGCCGGGCCGCTGCGGGAGAGGCGTCATCGGGGGTCCTGCCTGCCGGTTCGGGAGAAAGTATCTCAAATAATATACGATCTACGGCGCGGGGAAACCCCCTTCAGCCGCCGTAATGGAGCCAGACGGACTTGGTTTCGGTGTACGCGTCGAGGGCCCAAGGGCCCATCTCGCGGCCCCAGCCGGACGCCTTGTACCCGCCCCACGGCGCCGCCATGTCCGGGATCGGCGGCATGTTGACGAACACCGCGCCGGCCCGGAGGCCGTCCGCGTAGCGCTGCGCCGTGCGGATGTCGCGGGTCCACACCGTCGCGGCCAGGCCGTATTCGGTGTCGTTGGCGCGGGCCAGAGGCTCTTCGCCGTCGTCGTAGGCCGTCACGGCCAGCACCGGGCCGAAGATCTCCTCGCGCATGATCGCCATGTCGTCGTGGACGCCGGCGAACAGCGTCGGGGTGTAGAAGTAGCCGTCGCCGTCGACCGGGTTCCCGCCGGTCACCAGGTCGGCGCCCTGGTCGCGGCCGGTGCTGACCAGGAAGTCGACGTGTTCGCGGTGCTTCTCGGACACGAGCGGCCCGAGCTGCGTGGTTTCCTCGGTGCCCGGCCCGAGCCGCAGACCTTCCAGGCCGCGGGCCAGCTTGTCGACGAACTCCTGCTCACGCTTGCGGTCGACGTAGAAGCGCGTATACGCGGCGCAGACCTGGCCGGTGTTGAGCGTCGCGCCGGCGAGGTTGCCCGCGACGGCGGCGTCGATGTCGGCGTCGGCCGCGATGATGCTCGGGGCCTTCCCGCCGAGTTCGAGGGTGAGCCGCTTGAGGTTGGACGCCGCGCTCGCCGCCGTGATCAGCTTCCCGACCGCCGTGGAACCGGTGTAGGAGACGTGGTCGACGTCCGGGTGCTCGGTCAGGAGCGCGCCGACGGCGCCGTCGCCGGTGACGAGGTTGACCACGCCCGCCGGGATCCCGGCCTCGTGCACGAGCTCGACCAGGCGGATGCTCGTCAGCGGCGTGACCTCGCTGGGCTTGATCACCACGGTGTTGCCGGTGGCCAGCGCGGGGGCGAGCTTCCAGGCGAGGATCATCAGCGGGAAGTTCCACGGCGTGATCAGCGCGTTCACCCCGACCGGCTCGCGGCGGGTGTAGTGCAGCGTGTCCGGGAAGGACACCGGGTTCGTGGTGCCCTGCAGCTTCGTGACCCACCCCGCGAAGTACCGGAAGTGCTCGGCCGCGCCGGTCACGCTCACCTGCCGGGACACCGCGATCGGCTGCCCCTGGTCCAGGGTTTCCAGCCGGGCCAGTTCTTCGTGGTGCTGCTCGACGAGGTCGGCGAGGCGAAACAGCAGGGCCGCGCGCCGGATCGGCAGCAGCCCGGCCCACCCGGGCGCGGAAAGCGCTCGCCGCGCGGCCGCGACGGCGGCGTCGACGTCGGCCCGCGAAGCCGTACCGACCTCCTCGAGGATCCGGCCGGTGGCCGGGTCGCGGGTCGGGAGCGCGCCGCCACCGGCTTCGGTCCACTGTCCGTCGATGCAGAGGCGTGTCGCCATCCCGGTGTCCTCCTCGGCCTGGGGTGCACCGAGTATCGGGCGGCGCGCCGCCGCGGGTCTTGTCCGCTCCCGCACGCCCGTTGACCGACCGCGAAGGGATCCCGGGCGGGGTGCGGACCGCGCGCCAGGCTGGGCCGCATGGACGTGATCGTGGTGGGCGCCGGCTCGGCCGGTTCGGTGGTGGCGCGGCGGCTGGTGGACGCGGGCGCGGCGGTGACGCTGCTGGAGGCCGGAGGCGAGGACGTCAACCCGGCGATCCACGACCCCGCCCGGGCCGGGGAGCTGTGGCACGGTCCCGAAGACTGGGACCTGTACACGGTTCCGCAGGAGCACGCCGCCGGACGGCGGCTGCACTTGCCGCGTGGCCGGGTGCTCGGCGGGTCGCACGCCCTCAACGCGATGATCTGGGTCCGCGGCGCCCCGGCCGACTACGACGGCTGGGGCCTGCCCGGCTGGACCTGGGCCGACGTCGAGCCGGTGTTCGCGCGGATCGAGAAGGACCTCCTGGAGGTCGTCCCGAACGAGCCGCTGCACCCGGTCCAGCAGTCCATAATGGACGCCTGTGTTTCGGCCGGGTTGCCGCTGAACCCGGACTACAACAGCGGGAATCTGGACGGCGTTTCCGTCGAGCGGATCACCCTGCGTGGTGGCCGGCGGTTCACCACCTGGCACGCCTACGGTTCGCCGGTGGCCGCGCGGATGACTGTCCACACGGGAGCGCTGGTGCACCGGCTGCGGTTCTCCGGCTCGCGCGTGACCGGGGTGGTGGTCGCTCTCGACGGTGTGCTGCAGGAACTCTCCGCGGACCTGGTGGTGCTCGCCGCGGGGGCGCTGGCCTCGCCCGCGATCCTGCTCCGCAGCGGCGTCGGCCCGGCGGACGAGCTGCGCGCGCTCGGCTTCGACGTCGTCGCGGACCTGCCCGGTGTGGGGCGCAACCTGCACGATCACCTGCTCTCACCGGTCATCTTCTCGACCTCCCGCGAGGTGGTCCCCGCGCCGGGCCGTCCGGTGACGCAGGTGCACTGGTTCTGGCGCAGCCGGGACGGCCTCGCGGTGCCCGACACGCAGCCGATCTGCTTCAGCGTGCCGATGTACGAGCCGTGGATGTCCGGGCCGCCGACCGGGTTCTCGCTGATGGCGGGCATGGTCACGCCGGAGAGCCGGGGGAGCCTGAAACTGTCCGGCCCTTCGCCCGACGACGAACTGCTGATCGATCTTGCCGCCCTGTCCGCGCCGGCGGACTTCGAGAGCCTGGTGGCGTCGGTGGAGCAGTGCCTCGAGGTCGGCCGCGCGCCGGCGCTGGCGGGGGAGTGGGATGCGCGAGCGGCACAGCGCTCTCGCCGAGGAGTTGCGCGACCACCAGTTCCGCTACTACGTCCTGGACTCGCCGATCATCTCGGACGGACAGTTC
>NZ_JBSGJD010000071.1:0-38213 GCF_053605405.1 Amycolatopsis sp. NPDC003861 | reverse complement strand
CTCGGCGCGGACGCCGCGGTCCGGCTCGAGGGCGGCGAAGACGCCGAAACCCTCGCGCAGCGGCTCGGGGCGGTGGCCGGCCCGGTCGACCTGGTGGTCGATCCGGTGTGCGGCCTCCCGGCCGCGGCGGCGCTGCACACCCTGCGTCCGGGCGGGCGGCTGGTCAACCTCGGCAGCGCGGCCGGCGAGGTGTGCCCGGTCCCCTCGGCGCTGCTGCGTAGCCGGTCCTTGCGGATCCTCGGCTACACGAACAACGAGCTCACCGCCGGCGAGCGCCGCGAAGCGCTGCTGACGGTGGTGGCGCAGACGCTGACGGGGGCGCTCACGGCCGGGTACGAGCGCGTCCCGCTGCACGACGCGGCCCGGGCGTGGAACCGCCCGGGCCGCGTGGTGCTGGTGCCCTGACGCGGGCATCCGGCGGTGACCACGGTGGTCACCGGCCCCCAGGGCCGGGTTTCGGCACATCGCCGATGTAGGGACCGCTTCCCACCCCGCCGACCGGCGACGGGTCGTTCGTCGCGGACGCCGCGGGGGCGAGCACGGCGAGCGCGGCCGCGGTGAGCAAAGCGGCAGCTACAGCACGTTTCATCGATGAGCTCCTTCGCGTTCCCCCGCATTCTGCGGGATCCGGCTTCCAAACCGCTTCCGTTCCCGGAAAAACCGATGGTCCGTTCGGTCCTATTTCGGCGGATGCCGTGGCCGGTGCGGACGGCCTTCTCGTTCAATGACCCGGTACGGAGTCCGAGGGGCCGAGGGGGCCGGGGTGGACGAGCCGAAGTTCGACGTCGTCGACACGCGACGGCGGTTCCTGTCCTGGTTCGTGCCGCCGGCCGGGGTCTTCGTGCTCGGGTTCGTCGCGCTGCTGTTCGCCGGGCACGTCACCGGGCCGCTGAAGCACATCACCGTGGTCCGCGCGATGATCGCGTCCAAACGGGACTTCTTCGAGGACGAGCAGGTCAAGCGGCTGCTGATGAGCCACGGCTACCAGGTCCAGGTGACCCCGGCCGGCTCGTTCGAGCTGGCCGAGACCGCCGACCTGGACGGCTACCAGTTCGTGTTCCCCTCCGGGCAGGCCGCGGCCGACCGCGTCTACGAGCGTCGCCAGGGCAAGCACGCGGTCGGGTACAAGCCGTTCTTCACGCCGCTCGTGCTGGCCACCTTCCGCGACTACGCCGAGGCGCTGGTCGCGGCCGAAGTGGCCGAACGGCGGTCCGCCGGGGACCGGCCGCTGTACTACAGCGTCGAGATGGACAAGCTGATGGCGCTCGTGGCCGGCCGGGGCCGCTGGCGGGACTACGGCCCCGGTCTCAGCGCGAACCGGCTGCTCGTCCAGTCGCCTGACCCGTGCCGGAGCTACTCGGGCGCCGCCTACGTCGGCCTGGTCGCCTTCGCACGCTACGCGCAGCCGGCGGCGACGGAAGCCGAAGCCGTCGAGCAGGCCCGCGGCATCAAGCCGATGCTGGACGCCGAAGGCCAGCACAGCGACGACATGGCACCGAAGTACTTCGTGCCGGAAGGCCGCAGCTTCGCGACGGTCGCGGTCATCTACGAGCACCAGTACCTCGCCTACCAGAACCGGCGGCTCGACAACGGTTCGGCCCTCGACGCCGACCGGGTGCTGATGTACCCCAGCGCCCAGCACCAGACCGCGCCCGACTTCATCTCGTTCAGCCCCGAGGGCGACGCGATCGGCGCGCTGCTGATGTCCGATCCCGCACTGCGCCGGCGGGCCGTCGAACTCGGGTTCCACGTGTACTCGGCCGACATCGCGCAGTTCGACTTCGCCGGCTACCTGAAGGAGCGCGGCATCCCGGAACCCGCGGCCGCGATCGGGGACACCGAGACCTGGCTGCCCCGCGACGCCGAGTTCCGGCGGATGGTCGCCGAGATCGGGGGCTGCCGGTGGTGAGGGCCGCCCTGGTGCTGCTGCTCCTGCTCACCGCGTGCAGTCCCGGCGAGCCGGCCGACACGAAGCTCACCGTGCTGGCCACCAGCGAGCTCGCCGATCTGGGCCCGGTGCTGGCGGACCTGCGTCGCGACACCGGCGTCGAACTGGTCCTGGACTACCGCGGCACGGTGGCGGCGACCGCCGAGCTGAACCGCGGGTTCGACCTGGCCTGGCTCTCGACCGGCCGGTTCCTGCGGCTGCGCGGGACCGAGCCGAAGCTGGCGACGTCGATCATGCTCTCGCCGCTGGTGCTCGGCGTGAAGCCGGGCGAGGCGGCGAAGCTGGGTGCACAGCCGACGTGGGCGGACATCGCCGATCGCGCGGCCGGCGGCGAGCTGCGGTTCGGCATGGCGGACCCGCACGTCTCCGGCAGCGGGCTGGCCGCCCTGATCGGCGTGGCCACCGCGGCGGCCGGGACGGGCGCTGCGCTGCGGCCGGAGGACGTCCGGTGCGACCGGATCCAGGGCTTCCTCGCGGGCCGGGCGTTCGACGCCGCCGACGTCGCCGAGGAGTACGTGCGCCGCCAGCACGAGGCGGGCGGCATCGTCGCGCCGGAGTCGGCGATCCTGGCGCTCAACGCCTCGGGCCGCTTGCGCGAGCCCCTCGAAGTCGTCTACCCGCGGGACGGGATCGTGCTCGCGGACTACCCGCTGATGCTGCTGAACCCGGACAAGCGCGCGGCCTACGACCGGGTCGTGCAGTGGCTGCGCGGCCCGTCGGCGCAGCGGGCGATCATGGACCGGACGTTCCGGCGCCCGGCCGATCCGGCGGTGCCGCGCACCGGGCCGCTGGCGGCGCCGATCGGGAACCCGCTGTACTTCCCGGACCACCAGGAGGTGCTCGACCGGCTGCTGCAGGCCTACGACCGCGCGCGCACCGGCCGTCAGGTGATCTACGTGCTGGACTACTCGCTGTCCATGGCCGGGCCGCGGGTGGCGGCGCTGCGCCGGGCGTTCGCCGCGCTGACCGGGTTCGACCGCTTCTACGCCGGCGAGACCGTGACGATCATCCGGTTCGCCGGCGAGGTCCTGGAGGAGCGCACGGTCACCGTGTCCCGCCGGGAAGACGCCGACGCGCTGCAGGCGGTCGTGGGGTCGGCCGACCTGCGGCCGTACACGGCGATCTGGGGCGCGCTCGAGCACGCCTACCGGATCGCGAAGCCGGGGGCGTCGATCGTGCTGATGACCGACGGCGAGAACAACGCCGGCCCGGGCCTGGACGGGTTCCTGGCCGGCCGGCACGACGCCGGGCCGGCGTTCGCGATCCGGTTCGGCGAGGCGAACCCGGCCGACCTGGCCCGGGCCACCGCCGCGACCGGCGGGCGGGTCGTCGACGGCGCCGCGGAATCGTTGACGGAGGCGGTGAGGGAGCTTCGTGGCTGTCGATAGGGCCATGCTGTGGTCGGTGCTCGGCTGGTGGGGTGTGCTCTGGGTGGTGACCGCGCTGGCCGCGGTGCTGGCGCTCGTAGTGCTGGTGCTCGGGGTGCTGAGGCGCAGCCGCCCGGTGATCCTGCCCGGCCTGCCGTTCTACCTGGACGAGCCGCGGGTGATCGAGCTGTGCCAGCAGGGCGGCTACGGCGACATCGCCAAGCGGACGATCCGCGAGTTCGTCAACCGCAGCACCGACGGCTCGTTCGGATTCACCAGCCAGTGGTTCAAGCTCGGCCGTGGCGCCAACCGCGGGCACGAGACGGAGACGAGCTACGACGTGCACGTCACCGCGAACACGCTGCTGGGCCTGGCGTTGCAGTCCCTGGAGGCGCAGCACGGCGTCGTGCACGCGAACCTGCCGGCCCGGTCGGTGCAGGGCGACCGGGCGTGGCGCCGGACGGGCTCACCGCGGCTGTCGGAGATCCACGACGGCTACGTGGTCGTGCAGGGCAAGTTCACCGTGGCCGAGGAGTCCGGCGACGAGGTCGTGCTGCACGCGCGGATCGGCCGGCACGACGCGTGGGTCCGGGTGGCCTGCCACGACGGCCACTTGCGCCGCAAGGAGGTGCCGCGGGGCGAGTTCAACGCGCGCTGCCTCGGCAAGAGCCAGGCGTGGCGGCCGGACAGCGGCGAACTGGTCATCCTGCCGATCGCCGTCCTCCAGTAGCTCATCCCGGAGGGGTGAGGTTTGTGCAGAGGGCGGTGGGGAACTTCGGTTCGGCGGCCAGGATTTCCCCGCAGCCGCCACCCTTCGCCCCGGCGACGCTCGTCCAGCCGGTGCCCGCCCAGCGGTAGGCGACCCGGGTCGCGGGCTCGCCGCTGTGCCGTTGCAGGTCGTGGATCAGCCAGCTCTGGTCGCAGGCCCGGGTGGTGCCGGGGTACTCGGCTTCGGCGCTGAACTCCAGTTGCGCGATCCACGCCGGGTTGCAGTGATCGGCGGGCGGGTGGCAGCCGAGGCGTTCGTCGCACTTCTTCCAAGCGCCGGACACCAGTCCCCAGGTCTGGTTGACGTTGACGATGAACGGCCGGTCCCCGATCGGTGCCGCCGTCTTGACCGGGAAATCGGCCGGTGCCTGTCCGCAGCTCGTACCCTCCGGCGGCCGGAACAGGATCTCGGCGTCGATGCGGTTGCCGTCCTCGGTGACCCGGGCGTGCGGTGCTCCCGCGCAGGTGGGCAGGTCGACGTGCAGGACGGCGCTGCGGTCGTCGGGGCCCGGCCGGACGTCGGTGACCCACGCGAGCTGCTCCGCCGGTGGCGCTGGCACGGGCGGCGCCGAAGTGGCCGCCGGTGCCGGAGTGGCCGACGCCGGTGTGGCGGTGCTCCGGTACGGGATGTCCAGCGCCAGTAGCAGCCAGAACGCGAGCAGGCCGGTGGCGAGCACCCCGGCCGTCCACAGTGCGGGCTTGACGAATCGCGACATCGAAGCTCCCCCCTCAATGTTCCGGGGGGAGCCTAGCCGACGCCGGGCGCCCGGCTCAGCCGCCGTAGCCCTCGGTGGCGAGCATCTTGCCGATCTGGTCGTAGACCGCCTGGTCGTCCGGGGCCACCGTGGCGAGGCCGTCGACGTAGCGGTTGAACATGCAGAACGCCGCCGCGATCAGGACGGTGTCGTGCAGCTCGACGTCGGTCGCGCCTTCGGCGCGGGCCGCCTCGATCAGCTCGGGCGTCACCGCGCGCCCGGTTTCGCGGGTGGCGAGGGCGATCCGCAGCAGGGCCTTGAGCTTGTCCCCCACCGGGGCGTCGTCGATCCCCGCGCAGGCCGCGTCGACCACCGCGCGGCCCCCGTCGAGGGTTTCGGCCGCGGCGGCGGCGTGGCTGCCGTGGCAGAAGCGGCATTCGTTGCCGTGGGACACCACCGCCGCGATCAGTTCGCGCTCGCCGACGGTCAGGCTGCTCGGGCCGCGCAGGAGAGTCTGCGCCAGGTGGTTGAGCGGGACGGCGGTCTCGGGCCGGAACGCGAACAGCGACCGGATGCCGGGCGACTGCGGGTCGAGCGGGATGTGCGGCATCGGTTCCTCCAGGCGGGCGCGAAAGATCGTCCCGCGCAGTCTGGCGGCCGGCGGCGGCCCGGCCAACCTCCGTGTTGCGCAACCGGACCGCCGCCGAAAGCCTCAACTCACCGCGAAGTCGTCGGCGTAGACGGCACTTTGGCCGTACCAGCCGTGGACGTACACGGTCACCGCACCCGACGCGCCGGTCGTGAACGGCACCGACAGCTTCGTCCAGCCGCTGCCGGAGGTCCACGCGCTCCCGGTGGCGCCGCCGCGGACGCCGACGTAGGCGTAGCTGCCCTGCACCCACGCCGTGAGCGTGTAGGCGTGGTTCGGGGCGAGCGTCACGTTCTGCGCGGCTTCGCCGGTGGCCGACGCCGTGGGCGTCACCTGCAGCGCGTGGGTGCCCGAGTGCGCCGGGGTGGCGACGATCGCGTCGCCGGGGGCGGTCCAGGGGCTCAGTCCGCCGGTCTCGAAGCCGCCGTTGACCACGCCGCCCGCGGGCGGGGTGCCCTTGACGGTGAGGGTGAAGGTGGTGCTGTGGCTGCCGGAGGCGGCGGTGCCGGTCACGGTGAGCGGGTAGACGCCGGGGACGGCGGCCGCGGTGGTGCCCACCGAGAGCGTCGCGCTGCCGCCCGCGGTCACCGTGCCGGGACTGACGGCCGCGGTGACGCCGGCGGGTGCGCCGGTGACCGACAGCGTGACCTGCTGGGCGGAGCCGGACGTCACCGCGGTGTTCACCGTCGCCGAGGCCGAACCGCCCGGGTCCACCGCGGCCGACGCCGGGGTGGCGGCGAGGGAGAAGTCGTTGCCGGGCACGGACGTGCCGCCGGTGAAGGGCTCGAAGGCGTGGCTGAAGAACCAGGTGTCCTGGGCGATGCCGGAGCAGTTGTCGGCCGCGGCGCCGCCGGGGCAGCTGCCGTTGTCGCGTTGCAGCGCCCAGAACGACAGCGTGTTGATGCCCTTGGCCACGGCCCAGTTGTAGACGGTGGCCGCGTCGGCGGTGGTGAAGGTTTCGGCCGGGCCGAAGTCGTCGACGCCGATCATCTCGGTGACCCCGGCCATCGCCCACAGCTGGGCCTGGGTCTTGCCCGGGTAGAGCGAGCCGAGCTGGGAGACCAGGCCGGCCGCGGCGGTCTGGGTGTCGGTGGCCATCTGGTGGGCGGCGTTGTCGTAGTAGTCGAAGGTCATCAGGTTGACGACGTCGACGCGGGTACCGTTGGCGACGGCGTTGCGCAGGACGGCGAGGCCGCTGTCGGCGAGGCCGCGGGTGGTCGTGGGCAGGGTGTAGGAGATCTGCAGCGAGCGCCCGGAGGCCGCGGCCCAGTCCTGGACCTTCTTGAGCGCCTTGTTGCGGCGGTCGATCCCGGCCGAGTTGGTCAGCGAGTTGTCCTCGATGTCCATGTCGAGCCGGGGGACGTCGTAGGTGGTGAGCACCGACTCGTAGGCGGCGGCGATCGAGTCCACGTTGGTGCAGCTGTCGGCTATTTCGGTGCCGGTGTTGTCGGCGGTGTAGCCGCCGAAGGACGGGATGACGTCGCCGCCGCGGGAGCGGATGGTGGCGATGTCGGCCCCGAAGACGCCGGTGGAGATCGGCATTCCGGTGTCGCCGTTCCAGTACACCGTGCAGGAGCCCTTGGTGGCGGCCTGCAGGAACGCCATCGTGAGGTGCTTGGCGCCGGACTGCTGGGCCAGCGCGGCGGGGCTCTCGCCGGTCCAGGCTTCGAAGTAGGGCGCGAAGACGTGCGTGGGCAGCGGCGTGGCGGCCTGGGCGGTGCCGGCGGCGGCGACCAGGGAACCGGCCGAGAACGCCGCCAGGGCAAGGGAAACGGACAATCGGGAGAAAGGTCTGCGTCGACGCATCTGCGCTCCTGAGCCGGCGGGAGCCGTGCGGCGGCGTGGCACGGCGGGAACGCTTTCAGGATTGGACCAGACCAATCGGTGCGTCAAGGTCCAGACCACTAAACCGGCCGGATGGCGGCGGCGATTGCGCGGGAAGGCAGCCCGGCGCGAGCCCACCGAGTGGGCAACGATCGTGACAAAAACGTTCCAACTCTCCGAGGTGGCCGGTAGCGTCCTGGTCCATGCGGGTGATGTGGGGGAAGAATGGACGACGCAGAGTGACCAAGCCGTGGCGAGCCGCCCCGAAGGCCGCCCTCTCCAGCCCGCTGACGCTCATAGTGGCGGCCGTGACCTCGCTGCTGGCGTGCTTCCTCGGCACGGCCGCGGTGCTGCAGGCGTCCGCGGCCGGCGGGGCCACCGTCGCGTACCAGACGGGCATCACCTGCCCGGACAGCTACGGCCCGATGTTCGGCAAGGGCAACATGCCGGTGCAGGACATCCCGGCGGTGACCGGCGCGATCCAGCGCCACGCCGCCGCGCACGGGTTCGGCGCGCCCGTCGTCGGCGAGTTCACCACCGTGCTGCGGGGCACCGAGTTCAACGGCGACCCGCACTACAAGGTCCGCTTCGGCTACCGCGACCAGGTCGGCCTGGACAACCTGACGCTGCAGCAGGGCACGCGGGCGCCGGGGTTGTGGCTGGGCAACGTGGTGGCCGACGCCGAGCACATCGGCGTCGGCACGAAACCGAGCCTGCAGGGCGTGCCGCTGCCGCCGGTCACCGGCATCTACCGCGACCTGCTCGACCCGCCGCCGCGGTGGTGGTGCTCGCAGCAGTCCGGGGCCGTGATCGACCGGCTGGTCGACGACCCGATCGACTCGATCGTCTTCGCCACCGACCGCAAGACCTTCGACGACACCATCCGGGCCATCGGCCTGCCGACGATGCAGTACTTCCACGTCTCCTTCTACGAGCCGGCGCCGACGACGCTGAGCGCCGCCGAAGACCTCCTGCAGCGCTCGCAGGACCTGGTCGCCGACGTCCGCGCCGACCTGACCGCCCAGGGCCTCGGCTCGCTGATCGCCGCCGACGTCCCGACGTTCCAGCGCTCGGTGCAGATCGCCCGGCAGGCCCAGGAGAACGTGTTCGTCTCGATCCTGCCGCTGGCGCTGATCAGCGTCCTGGTCGGCTGCGCCGGCCTGGGCACGGTGGCCCTGCAGTGGTACCAGCGGCGGCACGCCCAGCTGCGGCTGCTCTCCGCGCGCGGCAGCGGCCCGGCGGCGCTCGGCGGGCTCGCCGTCGCCGAGCTGGGCCTGCCGATCCTGCTCGGCGGGGCGGCGGGCGCGGTCGCGGCCCGGCTGCTGCTCGGCGTGTACGGCCCGCCCGGCGCCCCGGACCCGGCCGCCGTGCTGACCGCCGTCGGCGTCGCGGCCGGGACCCTGGCGGTGTCGCTGGTGCTGCTGGCCCTGGTCGTCGCGGTGCGGGTGCACCGGGAGTTCGAGCTGGGCCGGGTGCGCCGCGGCGGCAAGCGGGTGCGGCTGCTGGCGTACTTCCCGTGGGAGCTGGCGACGGCGGGCATGGCCTGGCTGGGCTGGACGCGGCTGGCGCACTACGGCACGGCGTCCCGGCTGGGCAATCCCCTCCCCCAGGTCGACCCGCTGGCCCTGACCTACCCGGTGTTCGTGGTGCTGACGGTCGGGCTGCTGACCGCGCGGCTGGCGTGGCTGGCCCTGCACGCCTCGCACCGGGCCCGGTTCTGGTCGCGCCCGGCGCTGCAGCTGGCGATCCGGCGGCTGGCCGGCGCCCGCGCCCCGGTGACCGGGGTGCTGGTCATCGGAACGCTCGCCATCGGCACGCTGGCCACCGGGATCGGCATCGCCCGCGGCCAGGAGGAGGCCCTGGACACCAAGTCGGCGATCTTCGTCGGCAGCAACGCCCGCCTCGACACCGACAGCCCGCTCGGCATGGGCCAGGTCGCGATGCCCCCGTCGCTGGCCGGGGGCAGCACCGTGGTCGGCGAGCTGACCGGGACCGGCAGCGTGGTGCTGGTGGTCGACCCGGTGACGTTCGCCCGCGGTGCGGCGGTGGAACACATCCCTGGTGACGACCTGACCGGGCTCCTGCAGCAGATCTCGCAGCCGGATCCGCGCGGCACGCCGGTGATCCGGGTCGGGCACACGGCCAAGCAGAACGCCAAGCTGCCCGACGACCTGCCCGACGCGGTCGTCGCCGGTGACCTGCCGGTGTTCCCGATGATCGGCACCTCCCCCGGCTACGTCGTCTCGCGCACGGTGCTCACCCACGCGCAGCTGGACGGCATTCCGAAGTGGAGCGTGCTGACGACCGCGCCGATGGCGGAGGCGACCGCGGCGCTGCGCGCGGCGGGGGTGTTCATCCCGAACCGGATCAGCCGCGAGTCCGCTTTGGACGGTCTGCCGTTCTTCGTGGTGGCGTGGACGTTCTCGTTCGTGGCGCTGCTGGGCGCGGTCCTCGGCGTGGTGGCGATCCTGGCGCTGCTGGTGGCGGTCGAAGTCCGGCGGCGGCAGAACGCCCTGGCCGGGGCGCTGGTGTTGCGGATGGGCATGCGCCCGCGGACGCTGCTGGCCAGTCACCTGATGGAACTGGGGGCGCTGAGCGGGCTGGCGATCGTGGTCGGGGTCGTGTGCGGGGTTTCGGTGGCGGGGCTGTCGGTGCCCCGGTTCGACCCGGCGACGTTCCTCGCGCCGCGCTCGGAGCTGCCGGATCCGCTGCCGTTCGTGCTGACCGTCGTGGTGATCGGCGTGGCGGTGGTCGCGCTGGCCGGCTGGATCGCGGTGCGCTCGGTGCGCACCGCCCGGACCGCGGAGCTGATCCGTGCCTGAGAAGCCCATCTTTTCCCTGCGCGGCATCGGCGTCGACTACCCGACGCCGGCCGGGGTCGTCACCGGCGTCGACGACGTCAGCCTCGACGTACCCGCTCGCGGGATGACCGTGCTGGCCGGGCCGTCGGGGTCGGGGAAGTCGACGCTGCTGCGCGTGCTGGGGCTGTTCGAGCAGCCCGCGCGCGGCACGCTGACGTTCCAGGGCGCCGACGTCCGCAAGCTCAAGCACCGTGAGCGGCGGGCGCTGCGGCGCCACCACCTGGGCCTGGTGTTCCAGAACCCGAGCGACAACCTGCTGGGCTACCTGACGGTCGCGGAGAATCTGCACGCCGCGGCCGAGGCCGCCGGGACCGAGTGCAACGCCGAGGACATCCTCGGGCAGCTGGGCCTGCACGGCACCGGCGGCTGGAAGATCGCCGCGCTCTCGGGCGGGCAGCAGCAGCGGCTGGCGTTCGGGTGCGTTTTGGCCGCGCGCTCGACGGTGATCCTCGCCGACGAGCCGACGTCGCAACTGGACGAGGCATCGGCGGACCTGGTGCTCGACACCCTGCAGTACCTGGTGGACCAGGACTTCGCGGTCCTGGTCGCCTCGCACGACGAACGCCTGATCGACCTCGGCGCGCGGGTGGCCCGGCTGCACAAGGGCGTGCTCGAAGGCATCGAAGAACGGGAGCTGCCGGCATGACACTCGTGGAAGCGGTCGGGCTGCGCCGCAGTTTCGCCCACCCCAGCGGCGACATCGAGGTGCTGCGCGGGCTGGAACTGCGGGTGGGCGCGGGCGAGCTGGTGACGGTGTCGGGCCGGTCGGGCTCGGGCAAGAGCGCGTTGCTGGCCCTGCTGTGCGGCTTCGACTCCCCCGATTCCGGCTGCGTGCTCCTCGACGGCGTCCCGATCGACGGCGCGCCGCCGTGGCACACCTGCGCGGTGCTGCCACAGGCGCTCGGGCTGGCGAACGAGCTGACGATCGCGGAGAACGTGGCCTTGCCGCTGCGGCTGCGGTCGGACGTGCCGCGCCCGTCGCCGCCGGCGATCGCCGAGCGGGTGGGTGGCCTGCTGGACGAGCTGGGCATCGGCGACCTCGGCGACCGCTATCCCTTGGAGGTGTCGTTCGGCCAGCAGCAGCGGGTGGCGCTGGCCCGCGCGGTCGCCGGCCGCCCACGGGTCCTGCTGACGGACGAACCGACCGCGCACCTGGACGCGGGCTCGACACCCCGGGTCCTGCGCCTCCTGCGCCAGTGCGCGGCGGAAGGCGCGGCAGTGATCGTGGCCACCCACGACGAGGAGGTCCACCGCATCGCCGACCGCCGCGTCCGCCTGCTCGACGGGGTGCTCACGGCCTTGCTGGACTGACCCGCGCCCCCGCGTCCGGCACGCCCGCGTAGTCCGGCAGCTCCACGCCGTTGAGCGCACGCTCGATCAGCGGCATGAGCGCTTCCATGTCGGGCTCGGCGTCCGCACCGGCCTCGCGGCTCTGCACGTGCAGCCGGCCGATCTCCTGGTTGGCCTCGACGAACGGGCGCATCCGCGTCTCGTAGGCGGCGAACCCCGCCTCCGGGTCCCACCCGGCGGCGGCCAGCTCGCCGGCCAGCAGGTAGGCGCCGACCAGCGCCAGTCCGGTGCCGCCACCCGACATCGGGGACGAACAGAACGCCGCGTCGCCGATCAGGCCCACGCGGCCCGACGACCAGCGGTCCAGCACCACCTGGGCGACCTGGTCGAGGTAGAAGTCCGGGGTGTCGTCCAGGTGCGCGAGGATCTCCTCCGTCCGCCAGCCCAGGCCGGCCATCCGCGCGCGCAGCAACTCCTTCTGCGCGTCGATGTCGCGGTAGTCGACGTCGAAGCCGTCGGCGGGGAAGGACAGCATGGCCATCGCCCGGGTGGGGTCCTTGAGCGGGCGCAGCCCGGCCGAACGCCCCTCGTGCTGGTAGTCGATCATCCAGCGGTCGATCCCGAACTCGTTGGGCACGCTGTAGAAGGCCAGCACCATCCCGAGGTGGCGGACGAACCGCTCGCGCGGCCCGAAGACCATCCCGCGCAGCGCCGAGTGCAGCCCGTCGGCGCCGATCACCAGGTCGAAGCGCCGCCGGGCGCCACTCGCGAAGGTGACGTCGACGCCGTCCGCGTCCTGGGCGAGCTCGGCGATCCGGTCGCCGAAGAGGTATTCGACGTGCTCGCGGGTGTCGTCGTAGAGCACCTGGGACAGGTCGCCGCGCAGGATCTCGATGTCCGCGATGTACCCGTCGCCGCCGTCGTCCTCGGCGCTGAAGGTCTCCAGCACGGTCCCGTCGGCGGCCACGGTGTGCGCGCCGGCGGTCTCGGTGCGGGCCGCGCGCACCGGCGCCTCCAGCCCCATCAGGCGGATGACGTCCTTGGCCACCCCGCGCGCGTCCACCGCCTGGCCGCCGGGACGCAGCCCGGGCGCCCGTTCCACGACGGTCACCTCGGCGCCCCGCCGCCGCAGCCAGTGGGCCAGCGCGGGCCCCGCGATGCTCGCCCCGGTCACCAGCACCCTGTTCCCGCTCACCGCGGTCCCCCCATCGCCGTCCGCATGCCGGTCCGGAGTGTAGCGGCGGTGGCCGCGCCAACCGATCAGGAATCGAGAAGCGCTGGTCAGCGGGCCGGTCATAGCGTCTACGACGTACCGCAGACCACGACTTCAGGAGCACCGAAGATGAGCACCCAGGGGATCAAGACCGTCCTGCACCCCGTCACCGACCTGGCCGCCGCCAAGGCCGTCTACACCGCCCTGCTGGGCGTCGAGCCGCAGGCCGACGCGCCCTACTACGTCGGCTACGACGTCGAAGGCCAGCACATCGGGCTGGTGCCGAACGGCGCGCAGCAGGGCATGACCGGGCCGGTGTCCTACTGGCACGTCGACGACATCGAGGCGAAGCTCGCCGAGATCACCAAGGCGGGCGGGACGGTCAAGGACGCGCCGAAGGACGTCGGCAACGGCCGCCTGGTCGCGACCTTCACCGACGCCGACGGCAACGTCCTCGGCGTGCTGCAGGACCCCGCGCAGTCCTAGCCGAGCGCGGTGGCCCGGCTGACCTCCTCCCAGGCGGCCAGGTCCGCCGTGACGGCCTCGTGGTGGGCGCGGATGGCTTCGACGGCGTCCGCGCCCAGCGCGAGCCGCAGCGGGGCGTCGTCGCTGCCGACCGCACGCACGATCGCCGCGGCGGCCTTGGCCGGGTCACCGGGCTGGGTGCCGTCCATGTTCTCGACCGCATCGCGCGTTCCGCCGGTCGACACCGCGTAGGCGTCGATCGTGCGGGAGCGGTGCATGCGGCCGCCGCCGAACTCGGTGCGGAACGCGCCCGGCTCGACGATCAGCACCCGCACCCCGAACGGCGCCACCTCCGCGGCCAGGGCTTCGGAGATCCCTTCCAGCGCAAACTTCGTCCCGCAGTAGGCGCCGTAGCCGGGCAGGGAGAGCTGCCCGCCCATCGAGCTGATCTGCACGACCGTGCCGCTGCCCTGCGCGCGCAGGTGCGGCAGCACGGCCTTGGTGACCGCGACCGCGCCGAAGAACATCACGTCCATCAGCGCGCGCAGTTCGTCCATGGTGAGCTCCTCGACCGCGCCGACCGACCCACTGCCGGCGTTGTTGACCACCACGTCGATCCGGCCGAACGCCTCGAGCGCGGCCTTCACCGCCGTGTCGATCTGCCCGGCGTCGGTGACGTCGAGGGCGGCGGTCCGGAGCCGGTCGCCGCCGCGATCCTGCAGTTCGGTCAGGGTTTCCGGCCGGCGAGCGGTGGCCAGCACGCGGTCGCCCGCGGCGAGCGCGGCCAGCGCGATCTCCCGGCCGAAGCCGGCGGAGCAGCCGGTGATCAGCCAGACCCGGCCGTCGGTGTTCGTCATTTTCCGTGTCCTCCCAGTGCTTTCCTCCCTTCCATCCTGACGACGATCTTGGCCGGGGCGCCAACACCGATGTCCTGGCGCGGCTACAGTCTGAGCCTGTGACCCCCGAGTTGCGGCAGCTCCGCTACTTCGCCGCGGTGGCCGAGGCCGGCAGCTTCACCCGCGCCGCCGCCGGGCTGCACCTCGCCCAGCAGTCGCTGTCCCAGCAGATCACCGTGCTGGAGCGGGCCCTCGGCGTCCGGCTGTTCGACCGCGACGCGCGGGGAACGCGGCTCACCGCCGTCGGCCGGCTGTTCCTGCCCGAGGCCCGCGCGGTGCTGGCCCGCGCCGAAGAAGCCGTCACCACGCTCGGCCGGGCGGTCCGCGGCGAGATCGGCGACGTCCGGCTCGTCTTCCTCGCCACGACGGCGAACTACCTGCTGCCGCCGGTGGTGCGGGCGGTCCGGGAACGGCTGCCCGGGCTGGCCGTGACGACGGCCGAGGCGTCGATCGCCGAGCTGGTCGAGGGCCTGCGCGAGGGCCGGTTCGACCTGGCGTTCACCCGGCCGCCACTGGTGGCCGGCCTGGTGTCCCGGACGTTGCTGACCGAAGAGGTGTGCGCGGTGCTGCCGGCGGAGCACCCCCTAGCCGGGCGGGTGTCGCTGCAGCTGGCCGACCTCGCGGACGAGCCGTGGGTGCTCACCCCGCGCGGCAGCTGGGAGCCGTGGCACCGCGGCTACGACGACGACTTCGCCGCGGCCGGCTTCACCCCGCGGGTGGTGCAGCGGGCCGCGACCGTGCAGGGCCTGCTCGGCCTGGTGGCGGCCGGGGTCGGGGTGACCCGGCTGGCCCGCTCGTCGCACAGCCTGCGCCGCACCGGCGTGGCGTTCGTGCCCCTGGCGGGCGAGGTCGCCCGCACGGAACTGGTGTGGTTGCCGGGCAACGACAACCCGGCGGTCCGCGCGATCGCCGAGGTGGCGGCCGGCTTGGCGGCGGCGACGGACCTGACTCAGGCGGGCTGACCGCTTTCGGTGGGCAGCCCGGCGCGGAGCGTGTCGCGGTCGATGGTCTCGGTCATGGCGGGCCTTTCAGAAGGTCTTGGCGGTGTCGCGGGCGGCTTCGTGGGCGATCCGCCCGAGTTCGGCGGCATCGCCGGTGAGGGTGGGGTGGAAGCGGATCTCGGCGACGTCGTCGATGCCGGTCCAGTCGAGCCAGCCGGTGAAGAAGGGCGCCTGGAAGTCCGCGCCGAACTCCGGACCGAGCCCGGGCGCCCAAACGGCGCTGGTGTAGATGACCGCGGCGCGCTTGCCGCGGCCGGCCAGGAGGTGCCGGTAGCCGGAAGCCGGGTCCACGCCGAAGACCCAGCCGGGCTGGGAGACGACGTCGACGAATTGCTTGAGCACGTACGGCACGCCGGAGTTCCACATCGGCACGCTGAACAGGATCCGGTCGGCGGCGTCGAACCGGGCGAACGCCGCCTGCGCCGCGGCCCAGGCGGCGGCCTCCTCGCCCTGCGGGGTGCCGCCGCCGAAGACGGTCATCTTGGCGCGGGCGGCGGCGGGGCCGAAGGCGGGCAGCGAGCCGTCCCAGAGGTCCCATTCGTCGATGTCGGCGTCCGGGTGCTGGCTGCGGTAGCTGTCCAGGAAAGTGGCTGCCAGACGCAGCGACTCGGACGCTTCCCCCCGTGGGGACGCGGAAATGTGCAGCAGATCGGGCATGGCGATGCTCCTCGGAGGGAGGTCCGGCTTTCGCCGGACGGGAAATCGGACTAGAGTCCGCTTATGTCCTCGAACCGTAGCGGACCGAAGTCCGTTTCGTCAACGCCGGCCGAGCTGCCGGTGCTCGGCGCCCCCGTCCGCGAGCGGGCCGACGCCGCCCGCAACCGGATCCGCGTCCTGGAGGCCGCCGAGAAGCTCTTCGCCGAACGCGGCGTCGACGCGGTCACCATGGACGACATCGCGGGCGCGGCCGGCGTCGGCAAGGGCACGCTCTACCGCCGCTTCGGCGACAAGGGCGGCCTCGCCATGGCCCTGCTCGACGAGCGCGAAAGGGAACTCCAGGAGCGGATCATCACCGGCCCGCCCCCGCTGGGCCCGGGCGCGGAGCCCGCCGACCGCCTCGGCGCGTTCATCGAGGCGTACCTGGAGCTCTTGGACCGCCAGCTGGACCTGGTACTGCTGTCGGAGACCGCCACCACGGGCGCCCGCTTCCGCACCGGCGCGCACACGTTGTGGCGCCGGCACTGCCGGCACCTGTTCGAAGCGGGCGGCGCGGAGGACGCCGAGATCGCCGCGGACGTCCTGCTCGCGGCCCTGTCGGCCGAGCAGGTGCGGCACTGGCGGCAGGAGCGCGAGGTGTCATCGGTGGCGCTGGCGGAGTCGCTCGTCCGGCTGGCGCGAGCCTGGCTGCGATGACGCACAGCTCGACGACACCTCGCACGCTCGCTCGTCCGACTGGCCCGAACCTGGCTGCGGTGACGCACCGTGTCCGCCGCTCGGCCGGTCCGTAGAATCGACCGCGATGCGTCGTCTTCGGTGGTACTGGGGAGCCCTCGTCCTCGCGTGCGTGGCCTTGCTGGTCGGCTTCTTCGTCTTCTTCGGCTCCGAAAGCAAGCCCGGGCAGCCGCAGCCGCGGCAGGGACCGCCCGGCACCGGGCCGCTCACCGTCGTCGCGATGGGTGACAGCACCGTGTCCGGCGAAGGGGCCGGCCAGTACACCGCCGCCACCAACGGGCAAGGCGGCAACTGGTGCCACCGCTCCCCCAACGCCTTCGTCGAGAAGATCGCCGCCCCGGGCGTCACCGCGCGGGTCAACCTCGGCTGTTCCGGTGCGCCCGCCGAGCAGGTCGCGCTCGGGGACGTCAAGCAGTGGACCGAGGGTTCGCAGGCGCAGCAGCTCGCCGCGCTGGTGAAGGACCACCGGGTGGCGGCGGTGGTGATCGCAGTCGGCGCGAACGACGAGCCGAAGTTCTCCAACCAGGTCAACGACTGCTTCAAGGCGTGGTTCGACGCCGGCGGCCCGCCGTGCAGCACCGCGCTGAAGCAGACCTGGAAGTCCAAAGTGGACGCAATGGTGCCGAAGGTCGCCAAGGCCGTCTCCGACGTCAAGACCGTCCTGGCGCAGGCCGGGTACGTGCCCGCGGACTACCAGCTGATCCTGCAGTCCTACGCGGCCCCGATCGGCCCGGACCTCCCGGAGGACCTGCGCAGCCTCAACGGCTGCCCGTTCCGCACCGAAGACCTGCGCTGGATCGCCCAGACCGGCATCGGCGTCCTGTCCGCCGGTCTGAAAGCGGCCGCCCAGCAGTCCGGGGCGCGGTTCCTGGACCTGGCGAAGGCGGGCGTCAAGCACGAGGCCTGCAGCGGCGGCGCGAACCCGGCGACCGAGTGGTTCACCCGGCTGACGCTCCAGCTGGCCGACCTCGGCCAGGCCGAGCGGGCCGGGCACGCGCTGCAGGAATCGTTCCACCCCAACGCGACCGGCCACGCGGCGATCGCCAATTGCCTGACCGAGTTCATCGCGGCCAAGGACGGCAACGCCTCCTGCCTGGCCGGCGCGGACGGCAAGCTGCACGCGGTCCCGGAGGTCGTGGCCCGCTGACCGCTCAGGGCACTGTGCGCACGGACGTCGTGTCCACGTCGGCGCGGGTGCCGTCCGACCCGATCGGCTGCAGCGGCGGCAGCGGGACGCCGTGGGTGTCGACCAGCACCGAGTGGGCCTCGCCGGGGGCGAAAGCGTGCCGTTCGCCCCACTGCCGCAGGGCGACGACGACCGTGAACAGGTCGCGCCCGGCCGGGGTCAGCTCGTAGACCTGCCGCCGGCCGGACGGCGCGGTCCGCCGGTCGAGGACGCCGCGGCCGACCAGGCGGCGGAGCCGGTCGGTGAGGATGTTGCGGGCGATCCCGGTGCGCTGCCGGAAGTCGGTGAACGACCGGGCGCCGTCCATCGCGTCGCGGACGACGAGCAGGCTCCAGCGGTCGCCGACGAGGTCGAGCGCACGCGCCACCGGGCAGCTCGGGTCGGTCCAGTCCTCAGTCACCACACCTCCGGAAGAGTTGCTGTTCGCAACCATTCTGCCGTACGGTCGGATCAGTTGCAATCTGCTACCGATCGGAGGGTTCATGGGCCGGAACACGCTGCTGGCGGCGGTGTGCGCGGTGGCGGTCGCGAGCATCTACGCCGCGCAGCCGGCGCTCGCCGGGATCGGCGCGGACCTGGACGTCCCCGCCGCGGACCTCGGCTGGATCGTCGCGGCCGGCCAGCTCGGCTACCTGGCGGGACTGGCCCTGCTCGTCCCCCTCGGAGACCTGCGGGACCGGCGCCGGCTCATCGCGGGACACCTCATCCTGACGGCGGCGGGCGCGGCCGTCGCCGCCTCCGCGACCCGGCTCTGGGTGCTGCTGGCGGGGCTGGCCGTAGCCGGCTTGTTCGCCGTCGTCGTGCAGACGACCGTCGCCTACGCCGCGGCGAGCGCCACGCCCGCCGAACGCGGCCGCACCCTCGGCGTGGTGACCTCCGGGGTCGTCCTCGGCATCCTCGGCGCCCGCGTCGCGGCCGGGGCACTGGCCACGGCGTGGGGCTGGCGCAGCGTGTACGCCGTGCTCGCCGCACTCCTGATCACGCTGGCGGGGGTGGTGCTGAAGACCCTCCCACCCGACCCGCGCCCCGCACGGTCGTCCTACCGGGACGTGCTGACGTCGCTGAGCGGGCTGTTCCGCGAGCGGCTGTTCGTCTCGCGCGGGCTGGTCGCGTTCTTCCTGTTCGCCTCGTTCGGCACGCTGTGGAGCGGCCTGGCGCTGCCCCTGTCCGCCGCGCCGTGGCGGCTGGACGCGGCGCAGATCGGCCTGTTCGGGCTCGCCGGATTGGTGGGCGCGTTGGGCGCCGCCCGGGCGGGCCGCTGGGCCGACGCGGGGTTCGCGCGCACGGTCACGCTCGGCGCCCTCGCCCTGCTCGCCGTCTCGTGGGCGGCGATCGGACAGGCGTCGTGGTCACTCCCGCTCGTCGTCGCCGGCGTGGTCGTGCTCGACTTCGCCGTACAGGCCGTGCACGTGAGCAACCAGCACCTGCTGACCACCGCGCACCCGGACGCGACCAGCACCGCCATCGGCGGCTACATGCTCTTCTACTCGCTCGGCTCGGCCCTGGGCGCGACCGCCACGACGGCCGCGTTCGCCGTCGCCGGCTGGGCGGGCTCCAGCGTCCTCGGCGCGGGATTCGCCTTGTGTGCCTTGGCGGCCGGCCTCACAGGTCGAGCGCGGCCCGCAGCGCGATGTCGATCCGTTCCTGGACGTCCTGGTCGATCTCGGCGATCCGCTCGTCGAACCACGGGCGGTAGAGCCGGGTGAGGTTGAGCGTCGACACCCAGTACCGGGCGTCGATCGCGACGCCAAGGATGTCCATCGGGTCGCGGTCGAGGAGTTCGGTGCCGAGCAGCCACGGGCGCTCGGACTCGTTCACCCCGTCCGAGGACAGCAGCACCACCGTGCGCTGCCGGGCCGGATCGGTCGGGGGGTGGTACGTCCAGACTTCACCCCTGCGCACGCAGATCCTTCTCCGCCGCGCTCAGCTCGGCCTCGTCCGATTCCGCGGCGGCCGGTTCCGGCTTCTGCGGGGTGTAACCCGTGCGCACCGCCTCGCGCCTGGCCGCCTTCGACAGCCAGGACGAGACCGAGATCCCGTGGGCTTTCGCGGCTCGTTCGGCGAATTCCAGCGCGCCGCTGTCCAGCGAAAGAGTGACCTTACGTGTTGCCATACCTTTTACCGTACCAGCGCCCCGGCCACCGGACGGGGCGCCGGGGTCAGAACGTCGGCGAACGTCCCTCGAACGGCGTAGAGAGCACCACCGTCGTGCGGGTCGACACCTTCGCCGCTTCCCGGATCCGCCGCAGCAGGTCCTCCAGGGCCAGCGGCGACTGGACGCGCACCAGCAGGATGTAGGACTCGTCGCCGGCCACCGAGTAGCACGACTCGATCTCCTTGATGTGCTGGATCCGCTGCGGGTAGTCGTCCGGCGCGGCCGGGTCGTTCGGCGTCAGCGAGATCAGCGCCGTCAGCGGGAGGCCGATCTGCTCGCCGTCGAGCCGCGCGGTATAGCCGAGGATGACCCCGCGCTGCTCGAGGCGGCGCACCCGCTGGTGCACCGCCGACACCGACAGCCCGACCCGCTCGGCGAGGTCGGTGAAGCTGCGCCGCCCGTCCGCCGCGAGCTCCTGGACGATCGACTGGTCCAGCGGCTCCAGGCCGCCGGTGGTCATGCGTCCAGCACGACGAGCTCGTGCGGCTGGTTGTTGACGGCCTCGACGCCGTCTTCGGTGACGATGACGATGTCCTCGATCCGGGCGCCCCACCGGCCCGGCTGGTAGATGCCCGGCTCGACGCTGAAGGCCATGCCCGGCTCCAGCGGCAGCGCGTTCCCGGCGATGATGTAGGGCTCCTCGTGCACGTCCAGGCCGATGCCGTGCCCGGTGCGGTGGATGAAGTATTCCCCGAACCCGGCCTCGGCGATGACGTCCCGCGCGGCGGCGTCGACGGCCTCGGCGGTGACGCCCGGCTTCACGGCGGCCACCGCGGCGGCCTGCGCGCGCTGCAGGACCGCGTAGGTCTCGGCCACGTCGGCGTCGCGCGGAGTGCCCACGGCGTAGGTGCGGGTGGAGTCGGAGTTGTAGCCGGCCGGCAGCGGGCCGCCGATGTCGACGACCACGACGTCACCCTTCTCGATGACGCGCTCGGAGACGTCGTGGTGCGGGCTGGCCCCGTTCGGGCCGGAGCCGACGATCACGAAGTCGGCCTGGACGTGGCCCTCCTCGACGATGGCCGCGGCGATGTCGGCCCCGACCTCGGCTTCGGTGCGACCGGGCCGCAGCCACTCGTGGACGCGGGCGTGCACCCGGTCGATCGCCGCACCGGCTTCGCGCAGCGACGCGATCTCGGCGGCGTCCTTGCGCATCCGCAGCTCCCGGACGACGGGACCGGCCAGGGTCTGCTCGGCGGTGTCGAGCGCGGCCCGCAGCGCGAGCACGTGCAGGGCCGGGGTGAAGTCGCTGACGGCGACCCGGCCGGGCTTGCCGAGCCGGTCGGCGACGAGCTTGTAGGGGTCGTCACCGTCGACCCAGGTGAGCAGCTCGACACCGAGCTCGTCGGTGGGGACGTCGGCGTAGCCGGGCGCCTCCAGCTTCGGCACGACGAGCGCGGGCGTGCCGTCGGCGGGGACGACGAGGGTGGTGAGCCGCTCGAACGAGCCCCCGGCCTGCCCGAGCAGGTACCGCAGATCCGAGCCGGGCGCGATCAGCAGGGCATCGGTCCCCGCGGCGGCCGCGGCAGCGCGGGCACGGTCCAGCCGCGCCCGGAGAGCGGCGGCATCGGGAGCGGGCGTGTGAAGGGATCGGCGCGACATGAAGGCGAGCCTAGTGGGGCGCCGGGCGAACCGGACGCGCCCGGGGCCACGACATGCCGGGCCGGGTGACCCGCGGCTCACCACTCCCCCGCCGCGAGCCGCCCCGGCCCCCGTTGGTAGTTCCTGAGCGAGGAGCGGTGGTCGCCAGGGCCGGTGTTACTGGCCCACCATGCAGCCGACCCCGCCCGCACCCGGCAACCGCCAGCTCAACGGGCACCGCTACCGCCGATTCGCTCCCGCCGCGGGCCACCCTGCCGCGGGCCGGGCCGCCGCGAGCCGCCCCGGCCCGCGGGGGCGCCCCCCGTTTTCCACGCTACCGGTCACCACCGACAATTCCGGGCCCCGGAAGCCGAACCCGATCGGCCGCCCTCGCCACCACGAGCCCGGCCCGCACCGCACTCCCCGGAAGCCGAACCCGCTCAGCCGCCTGGTCGCCGCGAGCCCGGCCGGCACCGCACTCCCCCGAAGCCGAACCCGATCAGCCACCCTCGCCGCCGCGAGCCCGGCCCGCACCGCGCCTCCCGGCACCCACCGCACTCCCGGGCGACCGCGCCGCGTGGCTTGTCCCTCCTCCGCCGCCCCGACGTGGCAGGCTGTGCGGGTGACCGGATCCCTTGCCCTGCTCGACTCCGCGAGCCTGTACTTCCGCTCCTTCTTCGCCCTGCCCGACTCGATGCGTGCCGCCGACGGGACGCAGGTCAACGCCGTGCGGGGGTTTGCCGACACGATTGCGCGGATCCTCACCGACCGGCGGCCCGCGCGGCTCGTCTGCTGCCTCGACGCCGACTGGCGGCCGAAGTTCCGCACCGATCTGCTCCCCAGCTACAAGGCGCACCGGGTGGCCGAAGAGACCGGCAGCGGCCCCGACGTCGAAGAAGTCCCCGACACGCTCACCCCGCAGGTGCCGATCATCCTCGACCTGCTCGAAGCGTTCGGGTTCGCCACCGCCGAAGCCGCCGGGTACGAGGCCGACGACGTCATCGGGGCGCTCGCCACCCGCGAGAAGGCCGACCCGGTCGAGGTCATCACCGGCGACCGGGACCTGTTCCAGCTCGTGCGCACCGAACCCACCCCCGCCTCCGTCATCTACGTCGGCAAGGGCTGGGCCAAGGCCGAGGTGCTGGGCCCGGCCGAGATCGCCGAGCGCTACAGCCTCCCCCGCGAGACCGCCGGGCCCGCCTACGCGGACATGGCCGCCCTGCGCGGCGACCCGTCCGACGGGCTGCCCGGGGTCGCCGGCATCGGCGAGAAGACCGCCGCCAAGCTGATCACGCAGTTCGGGTCGCTCGAAGCCCTCGTCGCCGCGGGCGAAGCCGGGGACTCCGCGCTCCCGCTCAAGACCCGGCTGCGGCTGAAGGATGCGGCGGACTACCTCGCCGTCGCCCCCACCGTGGTCCGGGTGGCGGTCGACGCGCCGGTCGAGCAGTCGCGCCCCGACACCGTCCCCGCGACGCCCGCCGACCCCGAGCGGGTCGCCGAGCTCGCCGAACGGTGGAACCTCGGCAACTCCGTCGAACGGCTCCTCAAGGCCCTCCCCGGCGCCTAGAAGTGCGTGCCGCACCAGGGCGCGGCCGTCGTGGTGAACAGCTCGTCGGCCCGCCCGGGTGCCGCCGGGTCGCGGACGTCGATGCGGCCCGCCTCCGCCAGCGTCGTCGCCGGCCAGTGCCCGAGGTAGAGCATGCCGAGCGTGTCGACGTCGAGGGCCAGGTCCGCGGCCGCGTCGGTGCGCCGGGCGCCGTCCGGGCCGATCTCGTAGTGCCCGGTGTTGGCCGGCAGCAGGCGGTCGGTCACCGCGAGCACCACCGGGGCGGCCGCGCGGTAGGTGCGGGCGGCGAGCGCGGCCGCGACGTCGACCGGCCGCAGCCACAGGTCGTCCTCGACGGCGGCGGTGGCCGCGTGCCGGTGGTCGGTCAGCATCAGCGCGAGGGGCTCGTCGACCGGGCGGTGCCGGGCGCAGACCTCCGAAACCAGGTCCACCGACAGCAGGTACCGCCAGAGCGCGGCTCGCGCGGCCGGGCCGGCGGCGTGCAGGTCGTGGACGTCCAGCACGGCACCGCGATCGGGTGAGTCGACCGACCGGCGGGTGATCGTGGCGTACACGACGAACCCGTCGTCACCGCCCGGTCCACTGTGGACGGCGACGAGGTGCCCGCCGTCCGGGCTCACCTGCCGGTCGTGCGAGATCGGCCACCACCGCTCCGGCCGCCCGATCATGCCCGGCCGGTGCAGCCCGATCCGCCGGTACAGCCCCGGGATCTCCTTCACCGCTTCCTCGGACGTCAGCAGCCGGACGTCGCCCTCGGCCGCGACGCGCTCGTGCAGCCGCGCCGCCGGCCGGGACACCCGCAGGGTCTTGCCGAGCGCGGCCGAGCCGTAGCCGAACCGCCCGTAGATGGTGGGTTCGCTCGCGTGCAGGACGGCCAGCGGCAGCTCGCGGGCCGCGAAGTCCGCCAGCTGCGCGCGCATCATCGCGCTCAGCACCCCGCGGCGGGTCCGGTCGGCGCGGACCCCGACCCCCTCCACCGCCGCGACCGGCACCGTCCGCCCGCCGGGGACGGCGATCTCGGTGTCGTAGGAGCTGACGATGCCGATCGGGCTCCCGCCCTCGAACACGCCGAACTTGTGCCCGGCCGGCCACGAGTCCCCGATCCGCGCCCAGAGGTCGTCGGTGACGGGCTTGGCGTGCAACGCGCGGCGCAGCAGGTCGAACGTGCTGCGCCGCTCTTCTTCGGTGATCGGGCGGACGTCGAAGGCGGTCATCCTCCCGATCCTGCCGCGGGACGCCCGGCCCGGCACCCGGTTTTAGAAGTGGCTGCCGCTCCAAGCCGCCACCCGGGTGCCGAACAGCACGTCCGCGGCCGCCGGAGCGGCCGGGTCCCGGACCTCGATCCGGCCCGCGTCCGCCAGCGCCGACGGCCGCCAGGTGCCGAGGTACACCATCGCCAGCGTGGTGACGTCCAAGCGCAGCCCGGCCGGCCGGTCGGTGCGCGCGGCGCCGTCCGGCGTCACCAGGTACGGGCCGCTGTTGCCGGGCAGCAGCGGATCGGTCACCTCGATCACCACCGGCTCGCCGGGCCCGTACGCCCGCCCGGCCAGGGCGGCCGGGACGTCGACGAGCCGGATCCAGTGCTCGTCCCCGATCCGGTCGACGTTCCCGCACCGGTGATCGGCCAGCAGCAGCTCGATCGGGTCGTCCAGCGGCCGCGACTCGACCGCGACCCGGTCCACCAGGTCGAGCCCGAGCAGGAACCGCCACAGCCCGGCGAACGCCGCCGGGGAACCGGCGAACAGGTCCGCCACCTCCACGGTCTTCGTCCACGGGTGCGCCTGCGGCCCCGCCACGTGGTAGAAGGCGAACCCGTCCGGCCCGCCGGAACCGTGGTGCACCAGCGCCTTCACCGGCATCGCGTGCCGCCGCAGCTGCATCTCGTAGAGCCGCCACAGCACCTCGGGCCGCGACATCATCCCCGGCCGGTGCTCGAGACCGTCGTACACCGCGGGACAGACTTCCAGGGCCCGGTCGAAGTCCAGCAGCTCCAGCTCCCCGCCCACCGGCGCGTCCGGCCGCAGCCGCGCCCGGTGCGGGTCGAGGCTGTAGGCGCGATACCGGGTGGCCAGGCCGTAACCGAACCGGCCGTAGATCCCGGCCTCCGACGCCAGCAGGTTCGCGAACACCACCCCGCGCGCCGCGAAGTCCTCCAGCTGCGCCGTCATCATCGCGCGCAGCACCCCACGCCGGGTCCGGTCGGGCCGCACCCCCACCGAGGTGACCCCCACCATCGGCAGCCGCGCCCCGCCCGGCACGGTCAGCTGCGCGTCGAACGAGCGGGCCGTGCCGATCAGCTCCGGGTCGAACACCCCGACCGTGCCGCCGGGCTGGTAGTACCGCGCCGCGTACACCCATTCGGCGTCGTCGGACGGCGGGAAGTGCACGGTCTCCCGGAACAGGTTGCTCGCCGCCCGGTGCTCCTCGGTGCCCAGCGTCCGGATCTCGAAGTCGCTCATGCCCGGATCATCTCCGGAACCGCCGAGGCCCGGCCACCGGAATTACCGGCGGCCGGGCCCGAAGACGTCACGCGCTACTTGGTGACGGGCGGGGAAACCTCGTAGTTGCCGCCGTCACCCTTCACCGTGATCGGCACCTGCTGCGGCTTCCCGGCGATGGTGGCGGTGCACTCGAACTTCGCCCCGTCCTCCACCTTCTGCTCCGCCGGGCAGGTCACGTTGGTGACGCCGTCGATCTTGTAGGTCTCGGTCAGCAGCTTCTGCACGTCGGTCTGCATCTGGGTGTTGTTGAAGACCTGCGTCTTCAGGAACCCGGGCGCGACGAACCCCAGCACCAGGAACGCCGCGACGGCGACGATCGCCGCGACCACGCCGATCAGCAGGCCCTTCTTCGACTTCGCCGGCTGCTCCCCCTCCGGGGCGGCCGTGCCGGGGAACTGCTGCTGGCCGTAGTCGTACTGGCCACCCGGCTGCTGCCCGTACTGCGGTTGCGCCTGGGGGCCGCTCTGCGGGTACCCCCCACCGGGCTGCTGCCCGTACTGCGGCTGGGCCTGCGGGCCGCTCTGCGGGTACCCGCCGCCGGGCTGCTGGCCGTACGGCGGCGGCTGCTGGCCCCACTGGGGCTGCTGCGGCGGGGCGTACCCGCCCGGCTGCTGCCCCCACTGCTGCGGTTGCTGGGGCTGCTGCGGCTGGCCCCATTGCTGCTGCTGGTTCGGGTCGTAAGAAGGCTGCTGCGGCTGGCCCCACTGCGGCTGCTCCTGCGGGCCGCTCGGCGGGTACGCGCCGCCCGGCTGCTGCCCGTACTGGGGCTGCTGTGGGTCGTTGCCGCCATACGGCGTGCTCATCGTCTGCCTCCGCCTGCTTCACTCATCTCGCTGTCCACCCCGAAACACCGCCGAGCCGCGCACACACGGTGTCGCACGCGATCCAACCACAGGTCGGAGCCGAGCACACGCGCCCACGCTCACCGCTTCCGCCGCTTGGAGCAGGCCTGACACGGAGTTCACGCGGCTCCCGCGGCCACGACCCCGCGCCGCAGTGCCTTCACCGCCTCGGCCGCCGCCGCCCCCACCGGATCCGCCTTGCCCAGCACGTCCCGGATCTGGTCGAGCAGATCGATCACCTGCCGCGACCAGCGCACGAAGTCACCGGCCGACAGCTCCTGCCCGTTCGCCTCCGCCGCGGTCAGCACCTTCTCCAGGGATTCACCCCGCGCCCAGCGATAGACCGGCCACGCGAACCCGGCGTCGGGCTCCCGCGTCCGGTCCAGGCGGTGCCGCCGCTCGTCCTCGGTCAGCTCCACCCACAGCCGTGCCGTCTCCTGCCACGCCTCGGGCACCGCCCCGCCCGGCAGCCGCGGCTCGCCCGCGGTGTCGCGACGCGCCTCGAACACCAGCGTCGACACGACCGCCGCCAGCTCGGCCGGGTTGAGCTGGCGCCACACCCCGTGGCGGATGCACTCCGCGGCCAGCAGATCCGACTCGCTGTAGAGCCGCGTCAGCCGCCGCCCGTGCTCGGTGACGCGGTCCTCGCCGTCGCCCGGCCCCAGATAGCCGCGCTCACCCAAGAGAGCCAGGATCCGGTCGAAGGCCCGCGCCAGCGAGTGCGTCGTCGCCGCGACCTTCCGCTCCAGCTGCTGCGTCTCCGCCGCGAGCCGCTGGTACCGCTCCACCCAGCGCAGGTTCGCTTCGCGCTCGGCCAGCCCATGACCCGGGTGCGCCCGCAACGCCCGCCGCAGCGCGGCCAGCTCCCCATCCTCGTTCGCCCCCGACCGCCGCTTCTGCCGCCCCGGCAGCGAAATCCCGGCGTTCCGCAACGTCGAGGCGATGTCCCGGCGCGTCCGCGGCGACCGCAGCTCGATGTGCTTGGGCAGCTTGATCCGCCCCAGCGCCTCCACCGGCGCCGGGAAGTCCGCCACCGACAACGGCCCCGACCACCGGTCCTCGGTCACCACCACCGGCCGCGGCTCCCGGATCGGGTCCAGCCCCGGATCGACCACCACGGCCAGCCCCGCCCGCCGGCCCGCCGGCACCGCGATCACGTCACCCTTGCGCAGCTTCTCCAGCGACTCCGCGGTCCCGGCCCGCCGCACGGCCGTGTTCTGCCGCGACAACGCCTTCTCCCGCGCCGAAATCTTCGCCCGCAGCTCGACGTACTCCAGCATCTCGTCGAAGTCGCCGGTCACCGCGGCCGTGTAGCCCTTCAACGCCTCCTTGTTCCGCTCGATCCGGCGTGCGGTCCCCACCACCGACCGGTCGGCCTGGAACTGCGCGAACGACTGCTCCAGCAGCTCCCGCGCCTCGGCCGCCCCGACCTGGGCCACCAGGTTGACCGCCATGTTGTAGCCCGGCCGGAACGACGACCGCAGCGGATAGGTCCGCGTCGAGGCCAGCCCGGCGACCTGCTTCGGATCCACCCCCGGCTGCCACGCCACGACGGCGTGCCCTTCGACGTCGATGCCGCGCCGCCCGGCCCGGCCGGTGAGCTGCGTGTACTCCCCCGGCGTCAGGTCGACGTGCGCCTCGCCGTTGTACTTCACCAGCCGCTCGAGCACGACCGTGCGGGCCGGCATGTTGATCCCCAGCGCCAGGGTCTCGGTCGCGAACACGACCTTGACCAGGCCGCGGACGAACAGCTCCTCGACGGTCTCCTTGAACGCCGGCAGCAGCCCCGCGTGGTGCCCGGCGATCCCGCGCTCCAGGGCCTCCCGCCACTCCCAGTAGCCGAGCACGCCCAGGTCGCCCTCCGGCAGGTCCGCCGTGCGCTCCTCGATGACCCGGCGGATCTCCTCGACCTCACCCGGCCCGTTCAGCCGCAGCCCCGACCGGACGCACTGCGCCACCGCGGCGTCACACCCCGCCCGCGAAAAGATGAACACGATCGCCGGCAGCAGCCCGGCCCGGTCCAGCTGCTCCACGACGTCCACCCGCGACGGCGGCCGGAACCGCGGCATCCGCGGCGGCGCACCCCGCCGGTTCCGCGGCCCCCGGAACCCCGCGGGCGCGTACTGGCGGCCGATCTCCTCGGTCCGCCGCAGCAGGGTCGGGTTGATCCGCAGCTCGGCGTTCGGCGCGTGCACGTCGTCCCCGGCGAACAGGTCCAGCAGCCGGTTCCCGACCAGCATGTGCTGCCACAGCGGCACCGGCCGGTGCTCGTCGACGACCACCGTCGTGTCGCCCCGCACCTCCACCAGCCACTCGCCGAACTCCTCGGCGTTGCTGACCGTCGCCGACAGCCCGGCCACGCGGACGTGCTCCGGCAGGTGCAGGATCACCTCTTCCCACACCGCGCCCCGGAACCGGTCGGCCAGGTAGTGCACCTCGTCCATCACGACGTACCCGAGGTCGGTGATCGTCGACGAGCCCGCGTAGAGCATGTTGCGCAGCACCTCGGTGGTCATCACGACCACCTGCGCACCGCCGTTGATCGAAGTGTCCCCGGTCAGCAGGCCGACGGCGTCGGTGCCGTAGCGGGCCACGAGGTCGGCGTACTTCTGGTTCGACAGCGCCTTGATCGGCGTCGTGTAGAAGCACTTGCGGCCCTCGGCCAGCGCCAGGTGCACCGCGAACTCGCCGACGACGGTCTTGCCCGCCCCGGTGGGCGCGCAGACCAGCACGCCGTGGCCGTCTTCGAGGGCTTGGCACCCGCGGATCTGGAACTCGTCGAACTCGAAGGACACCTCCGCGGCGAAGCGCGTCAGCTGGGGGTGCTTCCCGCGGCGCGTGGAGGCCGCATAGGCCTCGGCCGGGGACGGAGAAGGGCTACTGGCCACCTCGTCAGGGTTTCACACCCCTCCGACAGTTCGCACGTTGCGTACATCGACCCGCAGTATAGGTCGTTATACACCCGAGAGGATCGCGGAACCGGTGGCCGGGTGGGCGCGTCGGAGCGGGCATGACCGAACCGTGCCCGAGCTGCGGCCTCCTGGACCAGGTGCAGCACGTGCCCGCGGCCTACCACGGCGGCCACTCGTTCTTCCGCGGCCAGGGCCCGGCGGTCGCGGTGCCGGCCGGGGACGGCGTGATCGTGACGAACAGCCAGGTCAGCGGGATTTCCGTGACCGCGGTCGCCCGGTCGCTCGACCCCTTCCCTCCCCCACGCCGCGGCGGCGGCCTCGTGGCGGCGGCGATCCTGCTGGCCCTGGTCGGCAGTTGCTTCCTGCTGCTGCCGTTCTCGGCTGCCGATGACCCGCCACCCGGCGGCGTGGCGTCGAAGGCGCTGGGTTTCGCGGTGCTCGCGCTGCCGGCGTTCGCGGTGTACCTCGCCGCCGGCGTCCTGGTCTGGCTGTACGTGCGGCGGGCGCGGGCGCACCGGCGGCAGCGGCGCGGTGTCCCGGCGGCGCAGCAGGTGTGGGAGCAGGGCTGGTTCTGCCACCGCTGCGGCGGCGTCTACTTCGCCGACTCGGGCCGGCTGCTCACCCCGGCCCACTTCCGGCACCTGGTGGCCCGGGCGGGCGGCTACGACCGTTAGGCCAGCACAGTGAGCGCGCCCGGGACGCAACTGGCCGTCACCGGCACCGCGCCCTGCGGTTCTCCGTCGGCGTAGGCCGGCCACGTGTTGCCGGCCAGGGTCACCGAGCGGGCGCGCAACGTGCGGACCGCCGGGTGGGTCACGTGGTTGCCGGTGCGCAGGCCCGGGAGCATGCGGATCAGGCCGCGGCGGGTGGCGTGCCCGATGATGGTGACGTCGAAGACGCCGTCCTCCGGGTCGGCCGTGGGGCAGATCGGGACGCCGCCGCCGTAGAACCGGGTGTTGCCGATCGCCACCAGCGTCGCGTCGAGTTCGAGGCGGCCGGTGCCGGTGTCGACGACCACCGGGCGGGGCCGGAACGACGCCAGCTCGGCCAGGATCGCCACGTCGTAGCGGCGCGGACCGGACGGCCAGCGCATCCGGTTGGCGCGTTCGTTGACGCTCGCGTCGAACCCCGCGCACAGCACCGTCGCGAACCACGTGTCCCCCACGCGGCCGAGGTCGATGCGCCGGCGGGCGCCCGAGCGCAGGGCCGCGACCAGCGCGTCCACCGCCGGGAGCGGCTCGCCCGGGATGCCGAGGGCGCGGGCGAAGTCGTTGCCGGTGCCCGCCGGGACCAGGCCGAGCGCGACGTCGTGGTTCGCGCAGAACTGGACGCCCTGGTGGGCGGCGCCGTCCCCGCCGAGCACGATCAGGACGTCCAGCCCGGCGGCGTGGGACGACCGCATCAGCGCGCGGGACTCCTCGACGGAGTGGGCGACCAGCACGTCGAGCCGGTCGACCGCCACGCGCAGCCGCTCGGCGACGGTGTCGGCGATCCGGGCGGCCGCGCCGTGCCCCGACGCCGGGTGCACGGCGAGCGCGGCGTGGATCCCCACTAGGTGACGTCGTCGGTGCTCGACCGGCCGCCGGACGCGGTCGGGGCGGACGGCTCGTCGTCGATGGTGCTCGGCGTGTAGTCGAACGGGGCGGCTTCGTCGTCGGCGAGGGAGTCCCAGCCCTCGTCGGAGCGGGCCTTGTCGAGCTTGCGGTCGTGGAAGCGGGCCATCTGCACGGCGATCTCGAACAGCACGGTGAGCGCGCCGGCCAGGCCGAGCATGGAGAACGGGTCCGAGCCCGGGGTGGCGAAGGCGGCGAAGACGAACAGTGCGAACACGATGCCGCGCCGCCACTTCTTCAGCTGCACGTACTTCACGACGCCGACGCGGTTGAGCATCACCACCAGCAGCGGGAGCTCGAAGCTGATCCCGAAGATGATCAGCAGCGACAGCAGGAACGAGATGTACTTGTCCGCGGTCAGCGCGGTGACGAACGCGTCCTGCCCGAAGCCCATCAGCAGCTGCAGGGCGTGCGGGAAGAGGATGTAGGCGAGCACGGCGCCGGCGGCGAACAGCACCGACGCGAACGCGACGAACGTCATCGCGTACTTGCGTTCCTTGCTGTACAGGCCCGGCGCGATGAACGCCCAGATCTGGTACAGCCAGGCCGGCGAGAGGAGCACGGCCCCGGCCGCGATACCGACCTTCAGCTGCGTCATGAACGCTTCGAACGGCACGGTCTGCAGCAGCCGGCACCCCTCGGCGCTGTCGAGCCGCCGGCTCGGCGGGATGGCGCAGTACGGGTCCTTCACGAGGTCGCCCAGCGACGGGATCGGGCCGAGCTTGGTGCCGAACCAGATGAACCCGAAGATCCCGCCGATCACCACCGCGAGCAGCGCGAAGCCGAGGCGGCGGCGGAACTCGTAGATGTGCTCGATGAGCGTCATCGTGCCGTCGGGATTGGCCCGACGGCTGCGCTTGCGCCGCTTCGACCGGCGGCTGTCACCGTTTCCGGAGGCGGATTCCGCCACGGGTTGTTCCGTTCTCGTCGGAGTCCGCCGGAGCGCGCCGGTGCGGCGCGCTCCGTGGACGGGGGACCGGGTGTGGCCTAGCCGCTCAGCTGACGTTCTTCTGCGGCTGCTCGGCCGCTTGCTGCTTCTTCAGCTCGTCGAGCTGACGCTGCAGGTCGGCGACCTGCTGGTCGGTCGAAGCGGGCGCGGCGGGCTTGGCCGGGAGCTGCTTCGTGTCGGCGGGCTCGGCGTCTTCGTGCGCCGCGGCCTTGTCGCCGGTGAGGTCCTTGGTCTCGGCCTTGAAGATCTTCATGGACTTGCCGATGGACCGGGCCGCGTCGGGAAGCCTCTTGGCCCCGAACAGCAGCACGACGACGAGCACCAAGATGATCAAATGCCACGGCTGCAATCCGTTCAGCATGGTGGCCTCCTATCTGCGTCTGGTAGGGATGTTACTGGTTTTCCGCTTTGCGGCGGCGCCGCGCGAACGCGACGCGCAACCCCGCGGCCCTGGCCCGGACGAGCCCCGCCCGGTCCTGGGTGTTCGTCACCACCATGCTTGTGGTTTGCCGGAAGGCACGCAAGACCTTGACGGTCCGCACCAGCAGGACCACGAGCAGCGCGAGGCCGAGCACGATGAGCACAGCGGTGGGCAGGTACGGCACGCCGTCAGCCTAGTGGTCGCAGGTTGACGCAAGGTGACGGGCTCGGGCCACCGCGTCGGCCGCCCGGCGACCGACGTCGGACGCGAGGTCCGCCGGGCTCTCCACCAGCGCTTCCCCGCCCAGGCTGAGCACCAGGCGCACCATCCACGACTGGTCGGCGTAGCGCATCCGGATGCGCAGCCGGCCCCCGTCGAGCTCGTCGAGCTCCTCGCACGGGTAGTACTCGGCTACCCAGCGTGCGTCCGGGTCGAGGACCAGGACGGCCTCCCGCTGGTCGGGACGTTCGCGGAAGACGCCGTCGGAGACGTCGGTGGGGTGCGCGTGGGCGGGCGGCCGCGACGGCTCCTCGAGCACGGTCAGCTCGTCGATCCGGTCGAGCCGGAACAGCCGGACGCCCTCGGCGCGGCGGCACCAGGCCTCGAGGTAGCCGACGGCCTGGACGATCAGCAGCCGCATCGGGTCGACCGTGCGCTCGGTGATCTGGTCCTTAGAGGCGGTGTAGTAGCGGATCCGCAGCGCGCGCCCGCCCTGCAGCGCCCGGGCGACCTCCTCGCGGGTCTGCGCGGTCTTCTTGCCTTCGCGGACTCCCCCGCCGACCACCACCCCGGCCGGCTGGGCCTGCCCGGCGGCGGCCTCGATCTTGGCGATGGAGCGGCGGACGGCGTCGCCGTCGACCACGCCCGGCGTCTCGGCCAGCGCCCGCAGCGCCACCAGCAGCGCGGTCGCCTCGCCGCCGGTCAGCCGCAGCGGGCGGCTCATCCCGGCGTCGTGGGTGACGACGATCGTGTCGCCCTCGAAGGACAGGTCGATCAGGTCGCCGGGGCCGTAGCCGGGCAGCCCGCACATCCAGAGCAGCTCGAGGTCCTTGCGCAGCTGCCTCGGCGTGACGTCGAAGTCCTGCGCCGCGTCGTCGATGCGGACGCCGGGGCGCGCCAGCAGGTACGGCACGAGCGCGAGCAGCCTCGGCATCCGGTCGGTGGACCCGCTCACCGGGCGCTCACCTGCCGGGCGACGACGGCTTCGAGGCGGTCCTGCACGCTCTTGGCCAGCACGTCGGGTTCGAGCACGACGACGTCCGGGCCCTGCGCGCTGATCCAGTCGGCGGCCGATTCGGGGTAGAGCAGGCCGATCTCCACGAGATCGCCCTCTTCGCCGTCGACACTGCTGCGCCCGACGACGGTGCCGCGGCGGCGGACCCCGGCCGCGCGGCCGTCGGCGACCCACAGCCGGGCGGTGGTGACCGGCGCCGGTTCGCTGTCGCCGGTGGCCGTGACGAGCTTGAGCAGGTTGACGCCCTCGGGGCGCCGGACCGCGCCGGGCTTGCCCACCGGGCGTACCTGCCCGGTGACCCGGGAGAGCCGGAAGCAGCGGGTGGCGCCGCGGTCGCGGTCGTGCCCGACGACGTACCAGCGGGCCCGCCAGGACACCACGCCCCACGGCTCGAGGGTGCGCATGATCCGCTCCGGGGAGCCGCTGCGGCGGTACTCGAAGCGCACGGCCTGGCCGTTCTGGACCGCGGCCAGCAGCGGCCCGAACGCCGGCTCGGCGCGCACCCGCGGCTCGACCACGGTGGGTGCCTGGTCGTCGACCTCCAGGCCGGCGGCGCGCAGCTTGACGAGCGCGCCCTGCGCCTGGCCGGTCAGCTCCGGGGAGTCCCACAGCCGGGAGGCGAGCGCGACGGCGGCGGCCTCGTCGGGGGCGAGGTCGATCTCGCCGAGTTCGTAGGCGGGCCGGGAGGGGCTCGAGGTGCGGCCGGACGTAGCGGGAGAGGTTCGGGGTGCGGCCGGGCGCGGCTCGGGCAGCACGAAGCCGCCGGGGGTGGACGGCACTCCTCCCCCGGCGGCCCGAGTTCGCCGGCCGGTCATCCCAGCCGCGCCCGCCGATCGTTCAGCCGCGCGCCATCGCCCAGGTGCGCCGGCCGGCCGTGCGCGCCGCAGTGCAGCCGCGCGCGGGTCATCCAGCCGGAGCCGGCCGCCCACGGCGTTGGGGGCGGCCGACCTCTCACCCCGGGGCGGCCTTCCGGACCCGCGCCGCCCTCCACTGCGGCGTGGAAACCCGCTCTTCGCCTCCGGGCGACCTACGAAAACACCTTCCAAGCCGCCGCCAGCTCGACCCTGGAGGTGATGTGCATCTTCTGGAACACCTTCTTCAAGTGGAACGCCACCGTGTGTCTGGAGATGAACAGCTGCCTGCCCACCTCGTTGTTGGTGTGTCCCTGGCTCACCAGCTCGGCGACCGCGAACTCCGTGTTCGTCAGCCCGTGCGGGGCCGCTCCTTCGTACTCCACCACTCGCGTCGTGCCCCGGCGGACTCCGTGCTCTCGGAGCTTGTTCACCACCCGGGCCGAATCACGTGTCGCACCCACCGCCGTGTACGTGTCCAGGGCCGTCTCGAGGAAGCGGACCGTGCGCTCGCGCTCGGAATACCTCTTCGCCAGGAGGTCACCCAAGTCCTCCAGGGCCGATGCGCGGCACCAGCGGTCCGGGTGGATGTCGGCCGACTCGTGGAGCTTGGCCGAGTCCTGGGTCAGCAGGCCCGCCGCGTGCAGGGCGGAGCCGCGGATCACGCTGAACTCCGGCTGCTCCGCGCCCGCCACCGTGGCCGCCTCCACCACTATCTCCGCCAGGTCGTGCGCGCCCAGCTTGCCGCACACCCGGACCAGCCACGGCGCCGCCGCCGGCTCCGACACCAGCAGCTGGCGGAGCACCAGGGGGTTCGTCACGATGCCGGCGATGAGGCTCGCCGCGCTCTCGACCCCGCTGCGGGCTTCGACGGCCTGCGCGGCCACCCACGCCCCCGGCGCCTGCCCGAAATACCCGAGCAACGCCTCGTCGGCCAGCTTGTCCACGAAGACGCGGCACGCCCGCATGTCCGCCCGGCGCAGCGCACCGAGGGCCAGCACGACGTAACTCGGCGGGCGCAGGGACCGGTCGCCGCACCCTTCGGCGATCCGCAGCCCCGTGCTCACCTCGTTCATGGCCTCGTCGACGTTGCCCATCGCGAACAGCAGGTTCCCGCGGACGTTGTGCGAGACGGCGGTCATGCGCTCGGAAGCGGAGCCCTCCCGGCTTTCCTCGACCGCGGCCAGCACCCGGCGGCCCGATTCCAGTTCCCGGGCCTTGATGAGCAGGCCGACGTACCAGAACTGGGCCATTTCGTAGAGTTCGCGGGATTCGCGGCGGTCGCCCGCCGCGGCCGCCTTCGCGCACTGCAGGCCGGTGTCGAGCCGCCCGTTGAACCACGAGTACGCGGAGCGCCGGAGGAACCCGGCCGTGTCACAAGCCTCCTGCATGAAATCGTCACCGAATCCGGTGAAGGGATTTTCGGGCAAGCGCAAAGTAGGTACGTCGATCATCTTTCGGCTATCCCCCAGGTATAGACGAAACGAAGTAAAATTAAACGAGCCGCCCCGTTGCGGCAAATTCACGCAAAACCGGCCCCGCCGTCCGGCCGCGCGTGAACACGCGGCCATTGTCGAGCACAACACCCCAGGGTTAGAGGTGTCCGACAGGACCCGGCGACCCGCTCAGAACATGGCACCACACCGACCGCGCGGAAAAGCGCACGTCACAAGAACCTCCCCAGGCAGGCTTGTGAAAGATTAACAGCTTGCGTCACTCACGATAGCTTCGGCCAAGAGCTCCGTCATCGCCCCTGTGAGTCAGGTCACACCCCTAGAAAAGGTGAGGACGTTTAGCTTTTGCCCTGGTGGGGCAGCGATTTAACACGGTCCTGACGCGCAAATCAGCCAGCTAGCCTAACGAGCATTCTGTTAGCGCTCAACTAACTACCGGGTAGCCCCCGAAGTCCCTGGGAAGAATGACGGCGCGTCGCAGCGGGACGCCCACCTCCTGGGGCCGTCACCCGGTTGGGCGCGACCCGATCGGGCGCACCTCGTCCGAACGCACCAGTGGCGCGCGCAATCCGGACAATAAGGATCTAATTCACGCCGAAGTCAAATGCAGCAGCGCTTGCGCCGCGAGGCGATAGCCGAAAGCGCCCAGACCGACCACCACACCACTCGCCAGGGGCGCGATGACCGATTCGTGCCGGAACTGCTCGCGCGCCCACACATTGCTGAGGTGCACTTCGATCCACGGCGGCGCGTAACTCGCCAGCGCGTCGCGCAGGCTCCAGCCGGCGATCATCAGGGCGCCGGGGTTGACGATGGCGCCGACCGTGGTGCCGCGGTGCTGGTGGATCGCGCCGACCAGCTCGCCTTCGCCGTCACGCTGGATCGACACGACCTCCCAGCCCCGGACGGCCACTTCTTCGGCGACGGCCTTCTCGATGTCGGCGAGCGTGTCGGTGCCGTAGATCTCCGGCTCGCGCTGGCCCAGCACACCCAGGTTGGGACCGTTCAACAGCAGGACAACGCTCAACGGGACACACCTCGCTCACCCGGCGACCACTTCGGCCCCCATCGTGTGCACCGCGCCCGGCGGGCACCACCCCTACTTTGATAGTCGCGCGGAGACCTATCAGACCGAGGGATGCCCGGTCCGCCGCGGCGCTCCTACGCTCCGAAGCGACCAGGCAAGTCGCGGGATCGGCACCCGTCCCCGATCGATCGCCGTCCGGCCCGCGCGATTTCGAATGGAGCTGGCGCCGCAGTGACGACCAACGCGACCGAGAACAAGCCCAGCAACGCAGCGCTGCGGTCACCCCTCCCCCCGGAGTTCGTCCAGCGCGACGACCCGTTCACCGTGCCCCCGGCCCTGCTGGCGGTGGCCGCGCGCGGCCCGATCGCCAAGGCGGCGCTGGCTTCGGGCGAGCCGTTCTGGCTGGTGTCGGGGTACGAAGAGGCCCGCGCGGTGCTGACGGACCCGCGGTTCTCCTCCGACCGGTTCCAGTACCACCCGAGGTTCAAGGAGCTGCCCGCCGAGTTCCGGGAGCGGCTGCGCGACGACAAGGCGCGCGCCGGGTCGTTCATCAACATGGACCCGCCGGAGCACACGCGGTACCGCAAGCTGCTCACCGGGCAGTTCACCGTCCGGCGGATCCGCGACCTCGGCACCCAGATCGAGAAGATCATCGGCGGGCTGCTGGACGACATGCTGGCCAAGGGCACCAGCGCCGACCTGATGACCGAGTTCGCGTTCCCGGCCCCGTCGCAGATGATCTGCGAGCTGCTCGGCGTGCGTTACGACGACCGGGCGGAGTTCCAGGAGCGCGCGGCGGCCCTGCTGCAGCTGGACGCCCCGGTCGAGCAGGCGGTGGCGAACGCCGACGCGCTGCGCGTGTTCATGCAGCGGCTGATCACGGACAAGCGCGCGCACCCCGCCGACGACCTCATCTCCGGCCTGATCCACCACGCCGGGGCCGACCCGGCGCTCACCGACGACGAGCTCATCAACATCGCCAACCTGCTGCTCATCGCCGGCTACGACACCACCGCGAGCATGTTCGGGCTGGGCATGTTCGTGCTGCTGCAGCGCCCCGACCAGCTCGCCGCGATCCGCGACGACCCGGCCCGCATCGGGGACGCCGTCGAGGAGCTGCTGCGCTACCTGTCCGTCATCAACCCGGGGCTCTTCCGGTTCGCCAAGCACGACCTGGAGCTCGGCGGCGAGCAGATCCCGGCCGGCTCGACCGTGGTGGTCTCGGTGGTGGCCACCAACCGGGACGAGCGCCAGTGGACGGCCCCGGAGACGCTGGACGTGACGCGCCCCCGCGGCCCGCACCTGGCCTTCGGCCACGGCGTCCACCAGTGCCTCGGGCAGCAGCTGGCCCGGGTGGAGATGCAGGTGGGCTACGCCGAGCTGCTGCGCCGGCTGCCGAACGTGCGGCTCGCGGTGCCGCCGGAGGACGTCCCCCTGCGCAACGACATGCTCACCTACGGCGTGCACTCGCTGCCGATCACCTGGGACGCCCCCTAGTCACAGCCATCCCGCAAGCGCCCCAATGTGGCGTGGGGGGGGGGGGGGCCCCCCGAA
>NZ_JBSGJD010000070.1:0-38329 GCF_053605405.1 Amycolatopsis sp. NPDC003861 | reverse complement strand
GGCCGCGACGGCGCTGGGGTTCCTGGCGCGGCGGCGGCCGCGCGGCTGGCTTCGTTGGCGTTGCGCTGCGCCCGGGCGGCGGCGTTCTTCGCCTCGGCGGCGCTGGCCCCGGCCTGCTGCGCGTAGCCACCGGCTTCGGACGAAGCCGCAGCGGCCGCGGCGGCGTCGTTGGCCGCGGCGGCGGCCGCCTGCACGGTCACGGCGACGGCGTGCACGGCGTCGATGGCGTGGGTCAGCGCGTCGGCGGCGCTCTGCGCACCGTTGGCGGCGTCCCGCGCGTCCTTCGCGGCCTGCGTCGCCCGGTCGGCCTGGCCCCGGTCGGTGGCCGCGGCGGCGGCCGCGTTGCGGGCGTTCGAAGCGGCCCGGCCGGCCATCGAGGCGGCCCAGGCGGCCTGGCTGGCCGCGGCGGCGGCTTCGCGCGCCGCGTTGGTCGCCGCGTTGGCCGCGTTGATCGCGGTCTGCGCGGCCCGCGCGGCCCGGTTGGCGGCGTCGGCCGCCCGCGCCGCGGCCTGGGCGGCCTGCTCGGCCGAGCCCTGCGCCTTGCGCGTTTCGTCGGCGGCGATCTGCGCGTCGACCTTCGCGGCCGCGGCGGCGGTCGCGGCCTGGTCGGCCGCGTCCTTCGCCGCCTGCGTCTGCTCGGTCGCGCGGGCTTGGGAGCTCTTCGCGAGGTCGGCGAGCTGCGCGACCGTCGCGGTCTCCTGGTCACGCTGCAACGCGACCTGGTAGCCGCTCTGGAGGAACCAGCGCACGTCGTCCGCGCTGGACGACAGCGCCCAGTTGCCGACCTTCTTGACCTCGGCCCCGGCGGCGTTGATCAGCCGCTGCACGGCGATCCGGTCGTCCATCACCTGGGCGCGCTGGTAGCCCTGGCCGAGGAAGGCCAGCTGGGCGTCGGACGTGCCGTTGAGGGCGGTGTTGGCCGCGCTCTTCACGGTCGGGCCGGTGGCGGCCGACTGGAGCCGCGAGACCTGCACGCGCAGGTCGGTCTGCCAGGGCTGGCGCCACCCGTTCGCGAGGAAGGCCCGCACGTCGGCGATGGTGCCGCCGAGGGCGGCGTTCGCCGCGTGCTGCGTCGCCGGGCCGCCGGTGGAGATCATCTGCTGCACGGCGACGCGGTCGGAGACCTCCTGCACCCGGCTCAGCCCGGTGGCCAGGAAGGTGTGCACGTCGTCGTCGGTGCCGCACAGCGCGGCCTCGGCCGCGCGGGAGATCACCGGGCTGCCGTCGCGCATCAGCGCCAGCACCCGCTGGCGTTCCGTCGGCTGCGGCGGGTCCGCCGCCGCGGCCGGTGTCGCCATGATGCCGGCGACGAGCGCGAACGCCGTCGTCGCCGTCAGAACGGCCCGTAGGTGTCGGATGCCCATGTACCCCGCTGCCCCCTCGTCAGATCGGCAGGGGGTTCGGCGGCAGCAAGCCGCCGGCTGCCGCGCCCACGCGGTCCCCCCTGTGTCAGCCGAGACGTACCTTAAGCGCAGGTTCGCCGTGAAGAAAAGACTCCGATCAAGTAATGATCACCGCCGTTGACCGGACCGTGGAACGGGGGATACGGTCCGTCTGTTCTCGCATGGGGGGCCATGTCGGGTCGAGGACGCAGCACCCTGTCCGGCGACGCGCGCCCAGCCCCGTCAACGACAAGGAGTGCAACCCGACATGCGTTTCCGCACCACCCTGCTCGCCGCGGCCGCCGTCGCCGGCGCCGCCGTGATCTCCGGCACAGCCGCGATCACCCACGCCGCGACCGCCGACGACACCCCGCCCGGCCTGGTCGAGGACTACAGCTACCCGGGCGCGGACAAGATCCTGCGCGACCGCGGCATCACCCTGGTCAGCGGCGACGGGCACATCGTCCTGGTCGGCTGCGCCGACCACACCGGCGTGATCGAGGTGTACTCGACGAACAACCCGGCCGACCACGGCACCGACCCGGGTCACTACTGCTTCCAGGTGACCGGGCCGAGCGGCTACCTCAAGCTGAGCATCCCGTACGCCTTCCAGGCCAAGGGCGACGACCAGGAAGCGCACAACGTCAAGGCGACGGTCACGATCAAGGGCGCCCCGACCACGGTGAACGTGGACACGCACGGCTGGACCGGATTCGGCGAGGGCGCGGGGCAGGACCCGGCGACGCTGGTCGAGCTCAGGGTCACCGGCGCCTGATCCGGCTCCGGGAAGGCCACCGCGGTGGCCTTCCCGGTCCCGGTCAGTCCTCTGTGGACCGCTTCGCCTGGTGCAGCGCGGCGAGCACGGCCAGGACCAGCACCAACGCCACGGCGAGCGCGGCCCACATGGCCACGTGCAGCTGCAGCAGCCCGCCGGCGAAGGCCCCGGCGAGCATCGCGCCGACGGCGGCCACCTTCCGCAGCGGGTGGGAGCCGGTCCCACCGGCCGCCTTGGAGTCGGCCGCGAAGCCGGTCAGCGTCATGGTCAGGACGGTCGTCGTCAGGTCGGGCGCCCCGATCCGGCGGACGGCGGCGTTCTGCAGGCCCATCGCCAGCCCGAGCACGACGATCAGCAGTTCGGCGCCGAGCCGCGTACCGCCGCCGAGGGTGGCGGAGAGCACGACGGCGACCGCGATCAAGGCGGCCTGCACCACGGTCGCCTGCCGCAGCGTGTCGTAGTCGTCCTCCCGCCGCGCGAGCCGGCCACCGGCGAGCGCGCCGGCCAGGAACGCGAGCACGGCGGTCAGCGAGGCGAGCACCGACAGCGTCGTCTCCCCCGCCGCCGCGAACCCGAGGAACACCACGTTCCCGGTCATGTTGGCGACGAAGACCCGGCCCAGCCCGAGGAAGCTGACGGCATCGACCACCCCGGTGACGACGGTCAGCGTCAGCAACAGGGCGGCCAGGCCCCGCGGTTTCGGTTCAGCCATGCGGGCAGTCAACCACCTCGCGCCCGGCCGCGCTGCCGTCGGCCGCCCCCGCACCGAAGCGGCTCCGCACCATTTCGCCGAATCGCCGGACGCATTGTTTACGCCGCCCTATATCGCTTAGGATGCGCGAAGCGCCTTCGCCGCGCGAAGCAGCTTCACACCGCTTCGGGAGCCGGATTGCGTTGTCACACAGGCGGAACAGCGACCTCCTTGCGGTGAATCCGCGCGCGGCGTGCGTCGTTTTGTCGGAGGTCCCCTCTACCGTCCGTGCCATGACCGAAAAGAGCACGGTGCGCACGCGCGAAATGGCCTACGAGCTCAAGGGCCAGCGCGAGCAGAAGCGGATGACCCTGCGCGAGGTGGCCCGCCGCGCGGACTGGTCGGCGTCGAAGGTGTCGGCCTGGGAGAACGGCCGCCGCATCTCGGCGGTCGACGCCGCGATCTACCTCGCCCACTGCGGCACCGGAGCCGCCGAACGCGCGCGGCTCCTCGAGCTGGCCAAGCCGTCCGGCGACCTCTACTGGGTGCGGCCGTACTTCGACAAGCTCGTCGACCCGACGAAATCCCTCCTCATCCAGGAGAACCTCGCGCGGTCGATGGTCTACTACAGCCCGGCCGCCATCCCCGGGATGTTGCAGACGGAGGAGTACGTCCACACCTGTTTCGAACTCACCGGCCGCTACACCGCGGACAGGCTCGACATGCTGACCCGCGCCCGCGTGGACCGGCAGCAGCTCCTGCAACGCCACAACCCGCCGAGCTGCACCTTCTTCATCCACGAGCGCGCGCTGCGCTCGGTGGTCGGAAGCCCGTCGCTCATGCACGAACAGCTGCAGAACCTCGTGCTGGCCACGAACCTGCCGCACTGCGTCATCCGGGTGGTCCCGGAGTCGGACCCCACGTTCCGCGCACTGAGCACGACGTTCACGGTCATGGAGTTCCCCGAACACCCACCGGTCGTCTACGAAGAGACGTACACCGCAGGCTTGTTCGTCGACGACCGCATCGCCGTGGAGGCGTTCTACCTGCTCACCACCCGCCTGGAACAAGTGGCCCTCCCCGAGGGACAGTCCCTGGAGTGGCTCGTCCGGTTCGCGGACGAGTACGAACGCCTGAGACAGTGACCGAGAACGTCACCGCAGCCCGGGCCACGAAGGCACCCGGCGCCGGGCACCGCACAGCCGAATGGCTTGCGTGGCAACGGTTCCACGCCGAGGAGACGGCTTCGAGCCCAGCCACGCGTCCCTCTTTCTCCGACCCCGGCGGAATACTGATGCGCCCGGCTCGCGCTCGAAGTCCACCGAGCTGATCCACTCGAGGTCGCCGCCGGCATCCTCTTCGCCGATCACCAGCCGGGAACCGAGCCCGGATACCTTCTTCGGCCACCCTGCACCGAAAACGCCCCCATCAGAGGTCCGGCTCAACCACTCACGGACGCGCCCCGATAACGCGCTTCCCATCGTGCCAAATCGCCCGGGTCCGCCCCGGCAGGTCGGTCACGTCGAGACCCGTGCCGTCCAGCAGCACCAAATCCGCGCGCAACCCCGGCTCGATGCGGCCGCGGTCGTCGTCGAGGCGGAGCAATCGCGCCGCCTCGGAGGTCGCCGCCTTCAGCGCCGCCGCTTCGCCGAACACCTCGGCCAGCAGTCGCAATTCGGTCGTCAAGTCGACATGGGGACGCGGAGCCAGGTCCGAGCCGGCGGCGATGCGGACCCCCGCCTCCGCCGCGAGCCGGAGCGAACGGCGGTGCGTCTCGGCGAATTCGCTGTCGCTGATCGGCGAGAGCGTCGGCACGTACCAAACGCCGGCCAGCGCCTCGACGGCGGCGTCGTCGAGGAAGGTGCCGTGCTCGATGCTGCGCGCCCCGGCGCGGGCGGCCGAGACGACGGCGGCGGACGTGTGCGCGTGGGCCAGGACGTCCCGGCCGCAGCGGCGGGCCTCGTCGACCAGCGCGGCGAGCTCGTCGTCGGTCGGCCGGACGTCGGTTCCCGAGCGCACCGCTCGCATCGCCCCGCTCGCACCGACCTTGATCCAGTCGGCACCCGCCCGCACCATCCGGCGGACCGCCGCGCGCGCCGAGTCCGCGCCGTCGAAGAGCGGGTCGGGCAGCGAGGGGTCGCCGTAGTGGTCGACGGCGCCGGCGGGCGGCTCCCAGCTGTCGCCGAGGCCGCCGGTCGGTCCGAGCTGACGCAGGCTGATCAGCAGGTCCGGCCCGGCGATCCACCCTTCGCGCAGGGCGTGCTTGAACCCGGCGTCGGCACCCCAGGCGTCCCGGACGGTGGTGATCCCGCGCGCCAGCAACCCGTGCAGTACTGGCACGGCTTCGAGGATCCGGGCGCTGCGCGGCAACGGCTCGGGCCGCGGAAAGGCGACGTGTACGTGGCAGTCGATGAGCCCCGGAATCAGCAGCCCGCCCGCGCAGTCGACCCGCTCGCCGTCGAGGCCCCGGCCGACTTCGGCGATCCGGTCGCCGTCCAGCCGCACGTCCGCGCGGGTCGTCTCCCCGGTTTCGGGGTCGAATACGCGCGCTCCGGCGAGCACCGTCACGCGAGCTCCTTGCGGTAGATGAGGAAATCGCACGGCGTGGCCAGCGACGGCGCGAGGTGCGGGTAGTCCTCGGCGAGGTCGGCGCGGTGCGTCACGCGGTAGCCGAGGCGGCCGTACCACTCGGCCAGGAACTGCTTCGACGGATGCGTCCAGCCGCGTGGCACGAGCAGTTCGAGCTGCATCTCCCGGCATCCGGCGTCGCGGCTGGTCTGCTCGGCGAACCGCACCAGCTCCCGCCCGACGCCGAGGCCCCGCCGTGCCGGATCGGCGGCGAGCATGCCGAATTCGCCGACGACGTCGTCGAGCCGCCGGATCCGCACGGACCCGGCGAGGTCACCGTCCGCGAAGGCCGCGGCGATTTCCCCGGCTGCCACGAAGCCGGTGATCTCGTCGCGGGACGTCCGGTCGGTGCTTCCCAGCCAGAGCCCCTTCTCGGACTCGGCGTAGACCTGGTTGACCAGCCCGGTGATCCGCTCGATCACCGCGGGATCGGCGGACGGCGGCAGCAGCTCGATCTCCATCCCCCCACCTTGCCACGGCGAAAAAAGACGCTCGCGAACCGGCCCGAGGCGCGGTTCGCGAGCGTCGAGGGGGAAAAGCCCTACTTGTCCCGCCGGAAGAGCTTGTTGCCCAGCCACACGATCGGGTCGTACTTCCGGTCCGCCACGCGCTCCTTCATCGGGATCAGCGCATTGTCCGTGATGTGGATGCCCTCCGGGCACACCTCCGAACAGCACTTCGTGATGTTGCAGTACCCGAGACCGTGCTCGTCCTGCGCCGCGTCACGCCGGTCCGCGACGTCCAGCGGGTGCATCTCCAGCTCCGCGATGCGCATCAGGTACCGCGGCCCGGCGAAGGCTTCCTTGTTCTCCTCGTGGTCGCGCACCACGTGGCAGGTGTTCTGGCACAGGAAGCACTCGATGCACTTGCGGAACTCCTGCGACCGCTCGACGTCGACCTGCTGCATCCGGTACTCGCCCGGCTTCAGGTCCGCCGGCGGCGTGAACGACGGGATCTCGCGCGCCTTCGTGTAGTTGAACGACACGTCGGTGACGAGGTCGCGGATCACCGGGAACGTCCGCATCGGCGTCACCGTGATCACCTCGTCCTCGGTGAACGTCGACATCCGCGTCATGCACAGCAGGCGCGGGCGGCCGTTGATCTCCGCCGAGCACGAGCCGCACTTGCCCGCCTTGCAGTTCCAGCGGACGGCGAGGTCCGCGGCCTGGGTCGCCTGCAGCCGGTGGATGATGTCGAGGACGACCTCGCCCTCGTTCACCTCCACCGTGAAGTCCTGCAGCCCGCCGCCGTCGGCGTCGCCGCGCCAGACCCGGAAACTCGCCTTGTAGCTCATGCCTTGCTCCCGGGGTGCGTCTCGAGCTCCGCATCGGTGTAGTACTTCCCGAGTTCGCCGAACTCGAACAGCTCCAGCAGGTCCTGCCGCAGCGGCACCTGCTCCTTCACCTCGACGTCGACGTCCGGCACCACCGGGTTGTCCCCCGGGGACGCCGAGCACACGAGCAGCTTGTTGCGCCAGTCCGCTTCCATGCCGGGGTAGTCGTCGCGTGTGTGCCCGCCGCGGCTTTCGGTTCGCGTCAACGCCGCCTTCGCGACGCACTCGCTGACCATCAGCATGTTGCGCAGGTCGATCGCGAGGTGCCAGCCGGGGTTGAACTGCCGGTGCCCTTCGACGGTGACGCGCAGGATCCGTTGCCGCAGCTCGTCGAGCTTCGCCAGCGCCTGCGCCATCTCCTCCGCCTTGCGGATGATGCCGACCAGGTCGTTCATCGACTGCTGCAGCTCGGTGTGCAGCGTGTACGGGTTCTCCGCGGAAGCACCGGCCGGCGGGTCGAACGGCGCGAGCGCCATCTTCGCCGCGGCGTCCACATCGGACTCCAGCACGGCGGGCCTGCCGTCGAGACCGGACACGTACTCGGCCGCGCCCAGGCCTGCGCGCCGGCCGAACACCAGCAGGTCGGACAGCGAGTTGCCGCCGAGCCGGTTGGAGCCGTGCATGCCGCCCGAGCACTCGCCGGCCGCGAACAGGCCGGGCACGCTCGCCGCCGCCGTGTCCGGGTCGACCTCGATGCCGCCCATGACGTAGTGGCAGGTCGGGCCGACCTCCATCGGCTCCGCGGTGATGTCGACGTCCGCCAGCTCCTTGAACTGGTGGTACATCGACGGCAGCCGCTTGCGGATCTCCTCGGCCGGCAGCCGGCTGGCGATGTCGAGGAAGACGCCGCCGTGCGGGGAGCCGCGGCCCTCCTTGACCTCGGAGTTGATCGCGCGGGCCACCTCGTCGCGGGGCAGCAGGTCCGGCGTGCGCCGGTTGTTGTCCGCGTCGGCGTACCAGCGGTCGGCTTCGTCTTCGCTCTCCGCGTACTGCCCCTTGAACACGTCGGGCACGTACTCGAACATGAACCGCTTGCCGTCGGAGTTCTTGAGCACGCCGCCGTCACCGCGCACGCCCTCGGTGACGAGGATGCCCTTGACGCTCGGCGGCCAGACCATCCCGGTCGGGTGGAACTGGACGAACTCCATGTTGATCAGCTTCGCGCCCGCCCGCAGGGCCAGCGCGTGGCCGTCACCGGTGTACTCCCACGAATTCGACGTCACCTTGAACGACTTGCCGATGCCGCCGGTGGCGAGCACGACCGCGGGCGCCTCGAAAAGGATGAACCGCCCGCTCTCGCGCCAGTAGCCGAACGCGCCGGCGATGCGGCCCTCGGTGGTGAGCAGCTCGGTGACCGTGCACTCGGCGAAGACCTTGATCTTCGCTTCGTAGTCGCCGGTCTCGGCGAAGTCCTCCTGCTGCAGCGAGACGATCTTCTGCTGCATCGTGCGGATCAGCTCGAGCCCGGTGCGGTCACCGACGTGCGCCAGCCGCGGGTAGGTGTGCCCGCCGAAGTTGCGCTGGCTGATCCGGCCGTCGGCGGTGCGGTCGAACAGCGCGCCGTACGTCTCGAGCTCCCAGACGCGGTCCGGCGCCTCCTTGGCGTGCAGCTCGGCCATCCGCCAGTTGTTGAGGAACTTCCCGCCGCGCATGGTGTCGCGGAAGTGGACCTGCCAGTTGTCGTTCGAGTTCGCGTTGCCCATCGAGGCGGCGCACCCGCCCTCGGCCATCACCGTGTGCGCCTTGCCGAACAGGGACTTGCACACGACGGCGACGCGGAAGCCGCGTTCACGGGCTTCGATCACGGCGCGCAGACCGGCGCCACCGGCACCGATCACCACCACGTCGTAGCTGTGCCGTTCGACCTCGGTCATGAAGAGATTCCACCTCGGAACTGGGGACGTCTGTGGTTGGGAAGATGCGACGCTAGTTGACGAATCTCAGGTCCGAGATCGCGCCGCTGGCGACGAGCATGACGTAGAAGTCGGTCAGCACCAGCGTGCCGAGCGTCGTCCAGGCCAGCGTCATGTGGCGGGTGTTGAGCTTCGAGACCTTGGTCCAGATCCAGTAGCGCACCGGGTGCTTGGAGAAGTGCTTCAGCCGCCCGCCGGTCACGTGCCGGCACGAGTGGCAGGACAGCGTGTAGGCCCAGAGCAGGATCACGTTGGCCAGCAGGATGATGTTGCCGAGCCCGAAGCCGAAGCCCCCGGTCTTCCCGTGGAACGCCGTGATCGCGTCGTAGGTGTTGACCAGCGAGACGATCAGCGCGACGTAGAAGAAGTAGCGGTGGACGTTCTGGATGATCAGCGGCAGCCGTGTCTCGCCGGTGTACTTGGCGTGCGGTTCCGCGACGGCACAGGCGGGCGGGGAGAACCACACCGACCGGTAGTAGGCCTTGCGGTAGTAGTAGCAGGTCAGGCGGAACCCGAGCAGGAACGGCAGCACCACGAAGCCGAGCGGGATGAACCCGGGCAGGTCGCCGAACCAGTGGCCGAAGTGGCTCGAGCCTTCGACGCAGGAAGTGGACAGGCACGGCGAGTAGAACGGCGTCAGGTAGTGGTAGTCGGGCACCCAGTAGGCGGTGCGCACGAACGACCGGACCGTCGCGTAGATGATGAACGCCGACAGTCCGAGCACGGTCAGCAGCGGCTGGAGCCACCACCGGTCCGTGCGGAGGGTGCGCTCGGCGATCCGGGCCCGCTTGGGGGCCCGGACGCCGGTGCCGACGCCGTTGTCAGCGGGAGCGCTCACCGCTGGTCGCGCTTGTAGCCGCCGACGCCTTCGTCATCGGCGCCGTGCCACAGCGCCGGGTCGTAGGGGGTGTCGGGGACGGGGACGCGCTCCGCGGCCTTCGCCTGGGCGGGCACCGCGAGGGGCACGCCGTCGAGGTCCGCGGTGTCGATGTCGAGGCGCTCGACGTCGTTGGCGAGCCGGCGGACCGCCGACGCGTCGCCGTAGCGAGAGCGCAGTGCGCCGACGCACTGCCGGAGCTGGCCGATGGTTCGCCGCAGCTCGGCGATCTCGGAGGTGGACATCATGCCTCCCGTGTGGTGGGGCTGGCAGGGAACCGGCTACGGCTGTGCCACGCGTCGTGCAGTGTGACAACTAGCACACTAACGGTTCCGGAGGTGATCGGGGTCACGCGGGTCGATCTTCTGAATCGATTTTGATTCGACGTTTTCCCGAGGTAGTGTGGCCAGTGTCACGACCCTGAGGCGTCAGCGCTGCCGTCCCGCGGACCACCCCACACCAGTGATCCGGAGCCGGACATGAGCCCGACCCCCACCACATCGTTGCACCCCGTCATCGCCGAGGTCACCGCCCGCATCGCCGTGCGCAGCGCCGCGACGCGCTCCGCCTACCTCGACCGCACGGCCGCCGCGCACGAAGAAGGCCCGGTCCGCCGCGGCCTCGCGTGCAGCAACCTCGCCCACGGTTTCGCCGCGATGGACGGCGTCGACAAGGAAGCGCTGCGGGCCGCGCGCGCCCCCGGCGTCGCGATCGTGTCGTCCTACAACGACATGCTTTCGGCGCACCAGCCGATGCAGGACTACCCGGCATGGCTGAAGAAGGCCGTGCGCTCGGCCGGCGGGGTCGCCCAGTTCGCCGGCGGCGTGCCCGCGATGTGCGACGGGATCACGCAGGGCCGCGCCGGCATGGAGCTGTCGCTGTTCAGCCGCGAGGTCATCGCGATGTCGACGGCGATCGCGCTCTCCCACGACATGTTCGACGCCGCGCTGCTGCTGGGCGTCTGCGACAAGATCGTCCCCGGCCTGCTGATCGGCGCGCTGTCGTTCGGCCACCTGCCGGCGATCCTGATCCCCGCGGGGCCGATGAACTCCGGGCTGCCGAACAAGGAGAAGGCCCGCGTCCGGCAGCTCTACGCCGAGGGCCGCGCGACCCGCGAAGACCTCCTCGACGCCGAAGCGGCGTCGTACCACTCGGCCGGCACCTGCACCTTCTACGGCACGGCCAACTCGAACCAGATGGTCGTCGAGGTGATGGGCCTGCACCTGCCCGGGGCCAGCTTCGTCCAGCCGGGTTCTTCGTTGCGCCAGGCGCTGACCGAGGAAGCGGGGCGGCGGGTCGTCGCGTTGTCCCGTGGCGAGGAGTACACGCCGGTGGCGCGGATCCTCGACGAGAAGGCGTTCGTCAACGGCGTCATCGCGCTGCTCGCCACCGGCGGATCGACCAACCACACGATGCACCTGGTCGCGATCGCCGCGGCCGCGGGCATCCAGCTGACCTGGGACGACTTCTCCGACCTGTCGGCTGTCGTGCCGCTGCTGGCCCGGGTCTACCCGAACGGCAGCGCCGACATCAACCACTTCCACGCCGCCGGCGGCATCCAGTTCCTGGTCGGCACGCTGCTCGACGCCGGGTTGCTGCACGAAGACGTGCACACGGTGGCCGGGTTCGGGCTGCACCGCTACCGCGCCGAGCCGATCCTGTCCGACGGCGAGCTGGTCTGGCGGGACGTGCCCACCCGCAGCCTCGACGAAGACGTGCTGCGCCCGGTGTGGCGCCCCTTCGCCGCCGACGGCGGGCTGCGGATGGTCGAGGGCAACCTCGGGCGCGCGGTGGTCAAGGTGTCCGCGGTGGCGCCCGAGCACCGGGTGGTCCAGGCGCCGGCGCGGGTGTTCACCACGCAGGAGGACTTCAAGACCGCGTTCGACGCCGGCGAGCTGGACCGGGACGTCGTCGTCGTGCTCCGGCAGCAGGGCCCGCAGGCCAACGGCATGCCGGAGCTGCACGGCCTGACACCGGCGCTGGGGGTACTGATGGACCGCGGGTACGCCGTGGCGTTGCTCACCGACGGTCGCATGTCGGGCGCCTCGGGCAAGATCCCGGCGGCCATCCAGGTGACGCCGGAAGCGGCGGCGGGCGGCCTGATCGCCCGCGTCGCGGACGGCGACGTCATCCGGCTCGACGCGTCGGCGGGCTCGCTCGACGTGCTGGTCGGTGACGAAGAACTCGCCCGGCGTGAACTTGTGGACGCCCCGCCGTCCGAAGCATCCTGGACCGGCACCGGCCGAGAGTTGTTCGCCGCGTTGCGCCGTGCCGTCGGCCCCGCTGACCAGGGCGCTTCGGTGTTCGGCGGCATGACGCCGGAACACTTCGGAACGCCCGCTTTCGCTACCCAGGAGGTTGGTCAGTGACCACCGGTCAGGACCTGCTCGAGCTGTCCCCCGTGATGCCCGTCGTGGTGATCGACGACGCCGACGACGCGGTGCCCACGGCCCGGGCCCTGCTCGCCGGCGGGATCGGGGTCATCGAACTGACCCTGCGCACCCCGGCGGCGTTGTCCGCGATCGAGCGCGTCGCCGCGGAGGTGCCGGACATCGTCATCGGCGCCGGCACGGTGACCTCGCCGGACCAGGCGAAGCAGGCCGCCGACGCGGGTGCGAAGTTCCTCGTGACCCCGGGCTGCACGGACGCCGTCGTCGACGCGTGCTTCGAGTCCGGGCTGCCGTTCCTGCCGGGCGCGAGCACGGTGTCCGAGGCGATGCGGCTGGCCGAGCGCGGGCTTTCGGCGTTGAAGTTCTTCCCGGCGGAGGCCTCCGGCGGCGTCGCGTACCTGAAGTCGATCGTGGGTCCGCTGCCGTCGCTGAAGTTCTGCCCCACCGGCGGGATCACGGTGGCCTCGGCGCCGTCCTACCTGGCGCTGCCGAACGTCGGCTGCATCGGCGGATCGTGGCTGACGGCCTCGCTCGATCCCGCCACGATCGAGAAGCTGGCCGCGGAGGCGGCCGCGCTGTAGCGGAAATCACTCCGCGTCATCGCCGTCCCCGAACGGCGGAATGCGCGTCCGCATTCCGGGAGCACCGTTCCAGTGCGCTGGAACGGTGCTCCGAGCGGGTGTGGCGCCGGTCATGCATCCCGCTGAATGGCGCATTCGCCGCTCTGGTGCGTTATTTACCTGCCTGTTATCGTTTCTCTTCGCTATTTCCAGCGAGGAGAATCCGTGTCCCTGACCAGCGTGGTCACGCCCAGTCCTGCCCCCGAGACCGTCGCCGCCCTGGTCGGCGAACGCCTTTCGGTGTCCGCACTCCACCAGCTCGGCGACACTCTCGGCGGCTATTCCTTCGTCAAGGTCGTGGTCGACCGCGAGCAGGCGAAGATCCACTTCCTGAACAACGCGCGCCATTCCTTTCACGCGATCTATATCGGCGAAGAGATCCTCGGTGTCGGCGAAGAACGCGTGCGCGCCGAGATCGACTCGTACAACGAAGCCTTCTATCACGCGCCGGACCGCCGGTTCCTCCTCGGCATTCTCGCGCTGCACCCGCAGATGCTTTCGCTGGAGACGGTCGAGGTCGACACGATGCCGGCCGCACTGATCCGCGAGTTCCACGCCTTCGTCGCGCAGTACGTCGACCCGGCGCTGCCGCTGCTGTTCAAGCCGGCCAACCAGCTGCAGGAGCGGATCGTCCGGGAGATCCCGGCGAGCGAGCTGCCGCGCGTCTTCGCGCACGAGCTGTTCTCCACGGCGCCGTTCGTGGCGCTGAACCCGGGCACGGCCGTCGGGCGGCTGCGCGCGTTCCGCAGCGAAGCCGAGTACCGGGCCGCGACGCTGGACTGGACCGACATCATCGTGATGGACCGCGTCCCCGACGACATCCCCCGGCTGGCGGGGATCGTCAACGCCCGGCACACGACGCCGTTGTCGCACACCAACGTCCTCGCCACCGGCTGGCAGATCCCGAACGCCGTCCAGCTCGGCGCCCTGGCCGAGATCGAGCGCCGCGGGCTCGACGGCCAGTGGGTCGAGTACACAGTGGACGCCCAGGCGCTGACCCTGCGCGAGGTCGACGAGCCGGCCGACGCGGCCCCGCCGTCCTGGTACGCCCAGCGCGTCACCCTGGAGCAGCCGGAGGCCGACCACAGCCCGATCGTGAACCTGGCCCGGCTGCGCGCGGCCGACCGCCACCGCTACGGCACCAAGGCGGCCAACCTCGGCGAGCTGCACCACGTGCTGGCGCACGGGTCGCAGCGGCTGCTCGGCTTCTACCAGGTACCGCGGCCACCGCGGGACAGCCTGCTCCCCTATCTGGCGCGGCTGCTGGACGTCCCGCTCGACGCGGACCTCGGCGCCGCGGCCCGCCGGCTGCTCGACGAGCACGTCCGCGTCCCACGTGGCATCGCGCTGCCGTTCTCGCTGCAACGCCGGTTCCTGGAGTCGTCGCCGCGGATCCAGCAGGCCATCGGCAAGCTGAAGATGGCCCTGGAGCTGGACGCGCGGGAGATCGAGCCGCTGTGCGTCGAGCTGCAGGGCCTGATCCGGTCGGCACGCCTGCCGGGCGCGCTCGCCGGCGAGATCGACTCGGCACTGGTGTCGCACCTGGCCGGCGTGCGGGCGTTCGTCGTCCGGAGTTCGTCGAACGCGGAAGACCTCGCCGGGTTCTCGGCCGCCGGGATCTACGAGTCGCACAACCACGTCACCACGGCCGAGCGGATCTTCGCCGGCGTCAAGGAGGTGTGGGCGTCGCTGGTGTCGGTGCGCAGCGTCCGGCTGCGGCATCAGGCCGGGATCTCCCTCGACGAGTGCTACATGGGCGTGGTGATCCAGGAGCAGGTCGCGGCGGACTTCGGCGGGGTGCTGGTGACGACGAACCCGATGAACCGAGCGGACTTCCGCACGGTGTACGTCAACGTCTCGCCGCGCGTGACCGACGTCGTCGACGGATCGGCCCTCCCGATGCAGTACCTGTATTCGACGGTCGAGGGCGGCGGCCGCACGCTGTCCCTGGGCGACGCGCCCGCGGACCTCGACTCGCGAGCACACGACCAGCTCCAGCGGCTGGCGATCGCCGGCCGCCTGCTGCAGGGCCACTTCTCGCCCGACTACACGTTCGACGCACCGGTGGACATCGAGTGGCTCGCCGACGGCGAGCACCTCCACCTCGTGCAACTGCGCCCCTATTCGGCCTGACCTCCCCGGGAGAAACGCGATCATGCTGGGCCTCCGTCTGCCCGCGAAACCCGACGTCCAGCGAGCCGTCCGGCTCACCTACGGGTTCCAGTTCTTCTTCGGCCTGCTGCTGTGGGTGCCGATCTTCTACTCGTACCAGAAGCTCGTCGGGCTCACCGACAGTGAGATTTTCGGCATCCAGAGCATCTACTACATCGTGTTCTGCCTGCTCGAGATCCCGACCGGGATGATCGCCGACCGCTTCGACTACCGCACGTCCCTGACGGCGGGCGCCGGCGTGCTGGTGGCGGCGAACCTGGTGCCGGTGTTCCTGGGCTCGTACGCGGGGTTCCTGGTGCACTTCGTCCTGATCGCCCTGGCCCGCTCGCTGGTGTCCGGCGCGCAGAGCGCGTATCTGTACGAGTACCTGAACGCCGCCGGCGCGGGGGAACACTACCTCCGTGTGGAGGGCGTCGGCCGCGCATACAGCTTGGTCGGCAAGATCCTGTTCTGGCCGGTGATCGGCCTCCTGATGTCCTGGAGCCTCCCCTCTCCGTATTGGTTGACGGCGATCAACGCGGCCATCGCGCTCGTCTTCGCGGTCAAGCTCCCCCCAATCCCGGGAGGCCGCCGCGTGACCGGCAAGACGGCCTCGCTGGTGGCCGGAGTCGGCGGCGCGCTGTCGGCGCTGCGGTCGTCCCGCTGGCTGGTGCTGCTGATGGTGCAGGGCGTCGCGATGTTCACGTTGGTGCGCATCTGCCAGGTGAACCTGTTCCAGCCGATCCTGGAATCGAAGACGCTCTCGGTGAACTGGTACGGAGCGGTCCTGGCCGCGATGACGGTCTTCGAGGCCCTGGGCGCGGCCCGCCCCCATCGGCTCCGCCGCGCGATCGGCCCGGTGGGCACGGTCTTCACGCTGACGATCGTGATGGCGGTGTGCCTCGGGGTGATCGTGTTCGTCGGCTCCTTCCCGGCGGTGGTGCTGTTGTGCGTCTTCGCGGTGGCGACGGGCATCGCGTTCCCGGTCCAGAAGCAGCTGCTGAACGACTCCATCCCGGACTCCCGCTACCGGGCCACCCTCCTGTCCATGGAGTCCATTGTGGACAGGGCGGTGTGCGCCCTGGTGGCGGTGGCCCTGGGCGCGTACCTGGCGGCCGGGCAGCTGAACGAGTTCCTGGTCCTGACGGCCGTGGTGACGTGCGTCGCGATGGGACTGCTCGCGCTGCTGCTACTGGCGGTCCGCAAGCACCGCTCGGACCGCCGCCGACCGGCCGTCGAGGCCATGGAAAGCCGCGCCTCCCACGTACCAGACCGACCTGCCGTTGCCACGGCTCGAAACTCCGCGCAGTGAACTTGGATGCAGGAAGTCCACTCTGATTCTTCTTGTGGATGAGGATCGAATTATTCAGTAAATGACCAACTTCCGTCCACTTTGGATAACTGTAAAGTCACGCCGCGAGGGCCGATCGGAGCAGACGAGCCGAGCTCATTCCCGACACGCAAGATAAGCCTGTACCGGATGCACCCGGCCGACTCGCTGCAGGCACTCGCCGCACTGAAGATCCTCGATGACGCGGCGGAGAGGTTCACCCACCACGAGGTCCGGGTCGGTTCGACACCGGGCCGTGTTCCTCCGGATCGGCGAGGTCACCCTACGCACTGACTTTCGGACACGGGTGGCGATACCTGCGGGACAGCAAGCTCGACCGTGAGTTCGGCCTCGAGGTGGCAGTCCGGCTGCTCGATCCCGACGAGATCCGTCCCATAACGCGGTGGGCGCTCAGCGCCAAAGCGAGAGTTGACCAGAACATGGTCCCCGGCGCCCAAGGTCTCTGGGCCTTCGGTTTGAGAGAGCATGCCGAGCTGGTGCGTAATCTCAGCGGCAAGGTGCACGGCGACATTACTGTCGACCTCGCATACGTCCGGCAGCGAGGCAGCTACCGGAACTTCCGGCTCAACCTGGAGTGCGGTGACGGAGTTCAACTTCCCCTGGGCATCCAGGGGGAGTCTTCGGAGTCGGACTTGCGACTTACTCGACTCGACCGTGGTCGATCTGCTGGCACAGCCGGATCCCGGCCGTGGCGAAGTAGGCATCGCCTATCCTGCGAAGTATTATGACGGCTCGGCCCCGGCAACGTTCTCGTCCATGTGAAGAAGGTCAGCAGCGAGACCGGCTCGTCAGTCCTCAGTCACCTTTTCGCACAAGGCTTGGTGGCCGTCGAGAGGGTCAGATTCTCCGGTTCGATCGACAAGCATGTCGGGCGCCGTTACCGCCGCCGCGGCTGCCGGTGGAAGTAAACCGTGACGTGCATCGCGATGGGCTTGCCGGCCTTGCTGTTGTTGGCCGTGCGCAAGCACCGCTCGGACCGCCGGGTGCCGACGGCCCGCCGTCCCGGCCAGGCCGGCACGAGCCTCCCGACGGCCGCCCCGGAACTCCGCGTGCAGCACCGAGTGGGAGAACTCCGCCGCTGACCCACGGCCCCGGGCACCCGCCCGGAGCCCGAACCCGTCAGTCGATGACGGCGTCGTCGAGCAGGGTGGACTCCGCGCCGTACTCGCGGAGTTCCTCCCTGATCACGGTGTAGGCCAGGCCTTGCGGGTAGCCCTTGCGCGCGAGGAAGCCGAGCAGCCGCCGCAGGGCGGTCTGTTCGTCGACGTTGCCGAGCGAGCCGAGGCGCTTGCGGACCAGTTCCCTGGCCATCTGCTCCTCGGACTCGCGATCGACCTCGCCCGCCGCCTGCGCGGCGACCTCGCCGTCGACGCCCTTGCGCCGCAGCTCGGCCACCAGCGCGGTGCGGGACAGCCCTTGGTTCGCGTGCCGGGACTTCACCCACAGCTGGGCGAACTCCTCGTCGTTGACCAGCCCGGCCCGGTCGAGCTTGCCGAGCAGGGTTTCGCTGGTTTCCTCGTCGAACCCCTTGCGCTGCAACGCCTGCCGCAGCTCTTCCTGAGTCCGCGGCCGAGCGGCCAGGAGATCGAAGCAGATCTCCTTGGCCTTCTTGTACCGCTCCTCGGGAGCGAGCTCGGCCGGCGGCACCTTCGGCGCCCTGGCCACCTCGATCACTCCTCGTTCTCACGGCCCCAGCAGACACGTCACCGAGGCCGGACGTCACCACCCGGCGCAACTCCGGGGGACACGGCGAAGGGACAAGGGCGAGCGCACACTCACCCCGCCGCTCCCCTCCGATCAGAAGTCGACCGGCGCCGGGACCGCGTCGACGGCGGCCGCGTCCACCTGCGGGCCGATGCCGAGCTTCTCCTTGATCCGCTTCTCGATCTCGTTGGCGATGTCCGGGTTGTCGCGCAGGAACCGGCGCGCGTTCTCCTTGCCCTGGCCGAGCTGGTCGCCCTCGTAGGTGTACCAGGCACCGGACTTGCGCACGATGGCCTGGTCGACACCCATGTCGATGAGCGAGCCCTCGCGGGAGATGCCCTGGCCGTACAGGATGTCGAACTCGGCCTGCTTGAAGGGCGGCGCCACCTTGTTCTTGACGACCTTGACGCGGGTCCGGTTGCCGACCGCCTCGCCGGCGTCCTTCATCGTCTCGATGCGGCGCACGTCCAGGCGGACCGACGCGTAGAACTTCAGCGCCTTGCCACCGGTGGTCGTCTCCGGGGAGCCGAACATGACGCCGACCTTCTCGCGGAGCTGGTTGATGAAGATCGCCGTCGTGCCCGAGTTGGACAGCGCACCGGTGATCTTCCGCAGCGCCTGGCTCATCAGGCGGGCCTGCAGACCGACGTGCGAGTCACCCATCTCGCCCTCGATTTCCGCGCGCGGCACGAGCGCGGCCACGGAGTCGATGACCAGGATGTCGAGCGCCCCGGAGCGGATCAGCATGTCCGCGATCTCGAGGGCCTGCTCACCGGTGTCCGGCTGGGAGACGAGCAGCGCGTCGGTGTCGACGCCGAGGTTCTTCGCGTACTCCGGGTCCAGCGCGTGCTCCGCGTCGATGAAGGCCGCGATGCCGCCGGCGCGCTGCGCGTTCGCCACCGCGTGCAGGGCGACCGTCGTCTTACCGGAGGACTCCGGGCCGTAGATCTCGACGACGCGGCCGCGGGGCAGCCCGCCGATGCCGAGTGCGACGTCGAGGGCGATCGAGCCGGTGGGGATCACGGCGATGGGCGGCCGGGTGTCCTCGCCGAGGCGCATCACCGAGCCCTTGCCGTACTGCTTGTCGATCTGCGCGAGCGCGAGCTCGAGCGCCTTGTCCTTGTCGGGTGCTGCAGGCATGGAAGTCCACCTCGCTGGTCGAAGCCCCGTGTCCCGGGGTCTGTGTCGGTTCTTCAGCTGTCCGGTCCGACGCTAGCGGCGGGGACCGACAATTCCAGGCGCGGCGCCCAATCTGTGGATCGCTGGACCCGATGTGGACAACACCTTAGACGAACACCTGTTCGAGGTCGGCAGCGACACACCCTTGCGCTAGGATTTTCGCCCACCCGGGTCGACCCTGGCCCGAAAACCCCAGGTCAGCGCCGTTCGGCCGGGACGTCGAAGGCGTCGCAGACCTCGCGCCAGATCTCCTTGGCGGGGATTCCCGCGGTCAGCGCCTGGTCGACGGTGCGCCCGCCGAGCCCGCTCAGGACGTGGTCCCTGGCCAGCACCTGGGCCCGCCCGGGACCGAACTCCTCGGCCATCAGCCGCCGGAAAACCGTGATCCGCATCGGCCCCACTCTAACCGGCGGGCCCGGCCGGCTACTGCCCCGGCTGGACGCTCGCCTCGAAGTAGTCCGCCAGCGTGCCGGGTGTGGTCGCGGCCGCCTGGTCATTGGTGTTCAGCTGGTAGATGAACCCGGCCAGCGGCCGGTCCGACACCGCGAACACGAGCACCGCCGACGTCTTCCCCGCGGCCGACGAGTAGTGGCCCTTGAGCCCGTTGCCGCCCCAGTCGGCCTCGGTGCGGTCGCCACCCGCCGAGGCGAGCAGCCCGTCGGTGTACTGCTTGAGCGCGTCGGCGCTGTCCCCGTGGACGTAGGTGACCTGCGTGCCCGCCCGGCCCGGCGCGGAGCAGGTGGAGGAGGCGCCCAGGCGCTGCGCCGGCGCCGCCGGGCCGTTGCCCATGCCCGGCTTGCAGTCGCCGGTGTCGGCGATCTTCCCGGCGAGCTGGCGCAGGCACCCGGTGAAGCCCTTGTCGTCCTCCTGCCCCGGCGTCTTGCACTGGTCCGCGGTGTAGGTCGGCACCGAGGACGACGACGTGAGGAAGAACGTCACCCCGGCCGCGAGCACCACGACGACCGCGGCCGCGATCCCGATCAGCAGCTTCTTCTTCCCGCGAGGCTCGGCCTTCTCGGGCGCGGGCGCGTACGCCGGGAAGTTCGACGGCACCGGCTGCGGGCCGCTCGGCGGGAAGTTCGACGGCGCGTAGCCCGGGTACTGCGGAGGCGGCGGCGCGTACTGCGGGCGGTGCGGCGGCGCACCCGCGGCCACCGCCCCTTCGACGTTCTGGGTGCGCACGGACAGCCCGTCGCGGGCCACGTGCTGCGCGCCGAGCGCGACCGCGGTCTCCGGCTGGTCGAGGCTGCCCGGCACGACCCCGAGCTTCTCCGCGATCATCGTGCCGACCAGCGGCAGCCGGCTCGACCCGCCGACGAGGTAGATGCCGGCCAGCCGGTCCGGGGTCAGCCCCGACGACCGCAACGTCCGCGACAGCAGTTCGACGCTGCGCAGCATCGCCGGCCGGACCAGGCCTTCCAGTTCGCCGCGCGTGACGAGGACGTCCTTGAACGGCTCGGGCATCGGCACCTCGGTCTGCGGGTGCCGCGACAACGCCTCCTTGGCCGCCTTGACGTCCTCCTGCAACGCGCGCCGGGTGCGCCGGTCCCCGGTCGATTCCGGCCGCAGGAGCCGCTGCCAGCGCTGCGGGTCGGAGTGCGACACCTCGCGCCCGACGTGCACCATCAGCGCCTGGTCGACGTCGAGGCCGCCCAGGTCGGGCAGGCCGTCCTCGGCGAGCACGGTGAACCCGTTCTGGGTGGCACCGACGACTGCGACGTCGAAGGTGCCCGCGCCGAGGTCGTACACGGCGAGCGCCTGCCCGGGCGCGAGCGACTTGCCGGGGAATGACGCGAAGTGCGCCGCGGCGGCGACCGGCTCGGGCACCAGCAGGATGTTCGGGCCCATCCCGGCGAGCCGGGCGGCGGACATCAGCACGTTCCGGCGCGTCTGCCCCCACTGCGCGGGGTGGGTCAGCCGGACCTCGTCGGGCTGCTCGCCGCCGAGCTGGCGGGAGGTTTCTTCGAGCACGCGGCGCAGGATGGCGGCCAGCGCGTCGGTCACCGGGACGACGTCGGTGCCGAGCAGCAGGGTCTGCTCGTCGATGCGGCGCTTGGGGTTCGGCTCGAAGCGCGTCGGGTCGAGGCGGGCGCGCCGCTCGGCGTCGCGGCCGACCATGATCGTGCCCTCTTCGGTGGCGAACACCGCCGACGGCATGTTGGCCGAGCCGTCCACTTCGACGACCCGGGGCGGCCTGCCGTGCGCCGACAGCACGGCGACGGTGTTGGACGTCCCGAGGTCCACCGACAGGATCCGCACAGCACTCCCCTTCGCGAAAACACGCCACGACGGCGCCCGCGTGATGCTGCCATGTGCGCGGTCACCGTGCGTGCGGACCCGGCAAAGTCACTGCTCCTTGACGCGGACGGTGATCAAGGTGCACGATAGTTGCGCAGTTCGATCAACTCGACTGCTCGAAATGCGCAACAAGGGAGGGTTCGATGCCGGAAAGCGGGATCGACGCGCTGGTGGGTGCACTTGGGTACCCGGCACGTCCCGCCGCCACACGCGGTGCGGGCGGCCATCGACCTCGTCGGGCCGGTCGAACTCGCAGGGAAACGCGTGGACACGACGCTGAGCGGCAACGTCGGCGCGGAGCCCGAAGCCGTCCTGGCCTCGGCGCCCGAAGCGCGGGCCCGGCCCGGCCGCCGCCGCGCGCGAACTCCTGGCCGCCGGCCACCGTGTGGTGGGCATGCGAGCACGTGCACCCGGAACACCGGTCGCCCCGGCTCCCGCCCGCCCTCAGGGGGACATCCGGCTGGTACTCGGCGCGCATCGGATCGGCGGGCTCCACGCCACCTGCGGCGACATTGCCGTCGAGGTCACCAAGGCGCTCGGGGCCGAAGTCCTGCCCTTCGCGATCGCCGGACGGCTGTCCGGCGGCGGGCTGATCGGCTGGCGCGGTCGCCTGCCCGAAACACCTCAACCACGTCCTGGCCACCGGAAGGAACAACCTGTGAGCGACCTGCCCGTTCTCGCCGTCACCCTCGGCGACCCCGTCGGCATCGGCCCGGAGATCACCCTCAAGACCCTCGCCGAGCCCGGAGCCCTCCAGCTGGCGCGCGGGGTGGCGGTGGGCGACGCGATCGTCCTGGAACGCCTGGTCCGGCACCTGGGCCTGCACCTGGAGATCAACCCGATCGCCACGGTCGCCGACGCGCGCTTCACCACCGGCGTGATCGACGTGCTCAACCTCGGCGTCGTCACCGAAGACCTGCCGTGGGGCGAGGTGAACGCGACCGCGGGTGCGGCGGCGGTCGGGGCGATCGAAGTCGCCACCCGGCTCGCGCTGGCGGGCGAAGTCGACGCGGTGGTGACCGCGCCGATCAACAAGGAGGCCATCTGGGCGGCGGGCTCGCAGCACCTCGGGCACACCGAGATGCTCGGCGAGCTGACCGGGTCGACCCGGTTCAACACGATGTTCTGGGTGTCCGGGCTGAAGATCTTCTTCGCCACCCGGCACCTTTCCCTCCGCGAGGCGATCAACCAGATCACCCGCGAGAACATCGAGTACGCGATCCGGGAGGCGTACACCGCGCTGGAAGTCTTCGGCACGGAGAAACCGAGACTGGCCGTGGCGGCGTTGAACCCGCACGGCGGGGAAAACGGCAAGTTCGGCGACGAAGAGATCGTCGCGATCGCCCCGGCGGTCGCCGCCGCACGGGTGGCCGGGCTCGACGTGGTCGGCCCGATTCCCGCGGATTCCGTGTTCCACCAAGGGATCCAGGGCCGGTTCGACGGCGTGCTCTCGCTCTACCACGACCAGGGGCACATCGCGTCGAAGACGTACGACTTCGACGGCACGGTGTCGGTGACGGTCGGCTTGCCGATCCTGCGCACCTCGGTCGACCACGGCACCGCGTTCGACATCGCCGGCACCGGCCGGGCGTCGCACGGCACCATGCGGGCGGCGTTCAAGGCCGCGGCCACCCTGGCGCCCTACGCGCGGAAGCTGCCCGTCATCTACCCGCCGAGCCTCCGGTGATCCCCCGCAAGCGCTGGGCGTACGTCATCCCGGTCGCGGTGGTCATGTACATGCTGGCCTACCTCGACCGCACGAACGTCGCGGTGATCCTCCCCTACATCGGCGACGACTTCCCGTTGTCCGCCAGCGCGAAGGGGCTGGCGAGCGGCATCTTCTTCGTCGGCTACCTCGTGCTGCAGATCCCGGCGGCGGTGCTGGCGGCGAAGTGGAGCGCCCGCAAGACCGTGGTGCTGCTGATGATCGCGTGGGCGGTCGCGGCGGTGTTGTGCGGCCTGGTGCGGAACGAAACGCAGCTGCACCTGGCCCGGCTGCTGCTCGGGCTGTTCGAGGGCGGTGTGTGGCCGGCCGTGCTGATCCTGCTCGCGTCCTGGTTCCCGCAGGCGGAGCGGGCGCGGGCGAACGCGCTGTGGATGACGTGCCTGCCGATTTCGGCCATCCTCATGTCGCCGCTGTCCGGGTTCATGCTCGACCACATGTCCTGGCGCTGGGTGTTCGTCCTGCAGGGGCTGCCGCCGCTGGTGTGGGCGGTCGTCTGGTGGTTCGCGGTGGCCGACCGGCCGGCGCAGGCCCGGTGGATCTCGGCGGCGGAACGCGAGTACCTCGAAACCACCTTGAAGACCGAAGAAGACGCGAAGCCGGCGTTCGCCAAGCAGGGCTACCGGCAGGCGCTGGCGAACCGCCAGGTGCTGTTGCTGGTCGGCGTCTACTTCTTCTGGATCACCGGCTTCTACGGCTTCTCCCTGTGGCTGCCATCGGTGGTGAAGACCATGACGGGCGGCTCGGCCACCGCGGTCGGCTTCCTGTCGGCCGTGCCGTACGTGCTGGCGCTGGCCGGGATGGTCGCCTGCGCGCACTGGTCCGACCGCACCGGCAACCGGCGGCTCGCGGTCACCGTCCCGCTGCTCGTCGCGATCGCCGGGTTGCTGCTGGGCAACCTCGTGCACTGGCCGGCGGCCGTGCAGCTGGTCCTGCTCTGCGTCGTCGCGACCGGCGTCTACATGCCGTACGGGCCGTTCTGGGCCATCCCCAGCCGGGTCCTGGGCATCGAGGTCGTCGCCGTGGCGATGGGCCTGATCAACGCGCTGGGCAACCTCGGCGGGTTCGCCGGGCCCTACCTGGTCGGCTGGCTCACCGATGTCACCGGCACGGCGACCACCGGGTTCGTCGTCCTGGCCGCGTTCCTCGCCGTGGCCGCCGGCCTGGCGTTCTTCGGGCTGAAACCCGCGACTGTGGAAGAGTCGGCGCATGTCCCAGCCGCGACCAGGCACCCGTGACCGGCGCGCGCTGCTGCTGGAAGCCGTCCGTGACGGCGCCGGCGGCATCGCGGAGCTGGCCGAAGAGTTCGGCGTCTCCGAGTCGACGATCCGCCGCGACCTCGCCTCGCTCGCCGGTGCCGGGCACGTCGTCCGCACCTACGGCGGCGCGCTCGACACCGAACGCAGCCCCCGCGAGAAGGACCGGGAGCACGCGGCCGCCAAGGAGGCGATCGCCCGGGAGGCCGCCGCGCTCGTCCAGGACGGCGAGGTCGTGCTGCTCGACGCCGGCACGACCACCGGCAGACTCGCCCGCCACCTCGCCCACCGCGAGAGGCTGACCGTGGTGACCAACGGCGTCACCGCGATCCGCGAGCTCGCGGGCTTCCCCGGGATCGACCTCATCGTCCTCGGCGGCCGGCTGCGGCACCCCAGCGAAGCGATCCTCGGCGAGAGCGTGCTCGCGCAACTGCGGCACATCTCACCCGATCGGGTGTTCCTGGGCGCGGACGGCGTGGTCGCCGACCGGGGGCTGTGCTGCCCGTCACTGGAGCAGTCGGTGGTCAAGCACGCGATGCTCCACGCGGGCGGCGAAGCCTACGTGCTGGCCGACCACTCCAAGCTGGACCAGGCCCCTTTTTCCTACTGGGCCCCCCTGGACCGCGAGTACCGGCTGATCACCGACGAGCCGAAGGTCGACGTCACGTTCCCGCAGTTCGCCCACAGCGTGATCCTGGCGAGCGCGCCGGAAACTGTCGGTGGTGCCGCGCATCATGAATGACGTGGCTACCGATGTGCTCGACCTCTTCTCCCCCGCGACCCGGGACTGGTTCGCGGGGGCCTTCGCCGCGCCCACCGCGGCGCAGGAAGGGGCCTGGCGGGCCGCGCACGCGGGTGAGCACGCCCTCGTCGTCGCGCCGACCGGGTCCGGCAAGACGCTGTCCGCGTTCCTCTGGGCGCTGGACAGGCTCTCGGTGGAGCCGCGGCCGGCCGAAGCCACCAAGCGCTGCCGGATCCTCTACGTCTCGCCGCTGAAGGCCCTCGCGGTCGACGTCCAGCGGAACCTGCGGGCCCCGCTCGCCGGCATCTCGCAGGCCAGCCGCCGGCTCGGGCTGCCGGTGCCCGGCATCGAGGTCGGCATGCGCACCGGCGACACCACCGCCGCCGAGCGCCGCACGTTCGCCAAGACACCGCCCGACGTACTGGTCACCACACCGGAGTCGCTGTTCCTCATCCTCACGTCGTCGGCGCGGGAGTCGCTGCGCGGCGTCGAGACCGTGATCGTCGACGAGGTGCACGCGGTCGCCGGCGGCAAGCGCGGCGCGCACCTGGCGCTCTCGCTGGAGCGGCTGGACGCGCTGCTCCCGAAGCCGGCGCAGCGGATCGGCCTGTCGGCGACGGTCCGCCCGATCGACGAAGTGAGCGCGTTCCTGGCCGGCGGCCGTCCGGTGCGCGTGGTCCAGCCGAAGCTGGCGAAGACCATCGAGGTCCGCGTCGAGGTCCCGGTCGAGGACATGAGCAACCTCGACGCGCCTCGCAGCGGCCCGGCCCCGAGCCCGCTCGACGCGCTGGAATCCCTGGAGTCGCTGACCGAGGCCTTCCCACCCGGGGACATCGCGCCGGGTGGGCTGGGCACCCTCGAAGAGATGGCCGGCAACCCCGTCCAGCGGCCGTCGATCTGGCCGGCGGTCGAGGAGCGGGTGCTGAGCCTGATCCGCGCGCACCGCTCGACCATCGTCTTCGCCAACTCGCGCCGGCTCACCGAGCGACTCACCGCCCGGCTGAACGAACTGGCCGCCGAGCAGACCGAGCTCACCCCGGCCGACACGTTCCCCGCGGAGGCCATCGCGCAGTCCGGTGTGAGCACCGGGGCACCGCCGGTGATCGCCCGGGCCCACCACGGATCGATGTCGCGGGAACAGCGCACGCACGTCGAGGAGTCGCTGAAGTCCGGGCAGCTGCCGTGCGTGGTGGCGACTTCGTCACTGGAACTGGGCATCGACATGGGCGCCGTCGACCTGGTGGTGCAGATCGAGGCGCCGCCGACGGTGGCGTCCGGCCTGCAGCGCGTCGGCCGCGCCGGGCACCAGGTCGGCGCGGTGTCGTCCGGAGTGATGTTCCCGAAGTTCCGCGGGGACCTCGTCTCCTGCGCGGTCGTCGCGGAGCGGATGGCGACCGGGGCGATCGAGGCGGTCCGCTACCCCCGCAACCCCCTGGACGTCCTGGCGCAGCACGTCGTCGCCATGGTGGCGCTGGAGCCGTGGACGGTGCCGGACCTGGCCTCGCTGGTCCGGCGGGCGGCCCCCTTCGCGGCGCTGCCGGACGACGCCCTGCACGCGGTGCTCGACATGCTGGCCGGCCGTTACCCGAGCGAGGAGTTCGGCGAGCTGCGGGCGCGGATCACCTGGGATCGCATCGGCGGCGAGCTGCGCGGGCGGCCCGGCGCGCAGCGGCTGGCCGTCACGTCGGGCGGCACCATCCCCGACCGCGGCCTGTTCACCGTCATGACGCCGGGAGCGGACGACAAGCCGGGTTCGCGCGTCGGCGAGTTCGACGAAGAGATGGTGTACGAGTCGCGCGTCGGCGACACCATCCTGCTCGGCACGTCGTCGTGGCGGATCACCGACATCACGCACGATCGCGTCATCGTGGTCCCGGCGCCGGGTGAACCGGCGCGGATGCCGTTCTGGAAGGGCGACGCGCCAGGGCGCCCACTGGAACTGGGTCGTGCGCTGGGGAAGTTCGTCCGCGAATTGTCCACTTCGGACGATGTGAAGGCGCGCGAGCGGGCCGAGGCGGCAGGGCTGGACCAGCGGGCGTGCGACAACCTGCTCGCCTACCTGACCGAGCAGAAGGCCGCCACCCGGCACGTCCCGAACGACCGGACGATCCTGCTGGAGCGCTACCGCGACGAACTCGGCGACTGGCGGATCGTCGTGCACTCGCCGTTCGGCGCGCAGGTGAACGCACCGTGGGCCCTCGCGATCGCCGCGCGGCTGCGGGAAAACCGCGGGGTGGACGCGCAGGTGGCGCACTCCGACGACGGCATCGTCCTGCGGCTGCCGGACGCCCTGGACGCCGATGGCGGCGAAGTCACCATCGGCGCGGACGACGTGCTGCTCGACCCCGAGGAGGTCGAGCAGCTGATCGTCGCCGAAGTCGGCGGCTCGGCCGTGTTCGCGGCACGGTTCCGGGAGTGCGCGGCCCGGTCGCTGCTGCTGCCCCGCCGGGATCCGCGGCGGCGGACTCCGCTGTGGCAGCAACGGCAACGCGCGTCCCAGCTGCTCTCGGTCGCGGCGAAGTACGAGCGGTTCCCGGTCGTGCTCGAGGCCATGCGGGAGGTCCTCCAGGACGTCTACGACGTGAGCGGCCTGCGTGAACTGATGGCCGACGTCCGGGCCCGCAAGGTCCGGCTGGTGGAGGTCGAAACGCCGGCCGCGTCGCCGTTCGCGCGCAGCCTGCTCTTCGGCTACATCGGGATGTTCCTGTACGAGACCGACGCACCGCTGGCCGAGCGGCGGGCAGCGGCGCTGTCGCTGGATTCGGCGCTGCTGGCCGAACTCCTGGGCACCGAGGCGATCCGCGAGCTGCTGGATCCCGAAGCCGTCGCCGAAGTGCAACGGTCGCTGCAGCGGCTCGACCCGGACAGGCACGCCCGCTCAGCCGAGGACGCTGCCGACCTGCTGCGGTTCCTCGGCGACCTGACCGTCGAGGAGGCCGCGGAACGCGGGATCCAGGCCGAGTGGCTCACCGAGCTGGAAGCGGCCCGGCGGGCGATCCGGGTGCGGATCGGCGGCGCGGAACGGTTCCTGGCGATCGAGGACGCCGGCCGGGTACGTGACGCGCTGGGCACCGCGCTGCCGGTGGGCGTGCCCGAGGCGTTTACCGAACCGGTGGCGGACCCGCTCGGGGACCTGCTGTCGCGCTACGCCCGCGGCCGGGGCCCGTTCGCGGCGGCGGACGCGGCCGCGCGGTTCGGGCTCGGCACCGCGGTCGTCACCGGCGTGCTCGACCGGATGACCGGGGAAGGCCGCCTGGTCCGCGGCGAGCTGAGCCCGGTCGGCCATCCGGAAACCCACGGCGTCGGGGTCGAGTACTGCGACGCGGCGGTGCTGCGCCGGCTTCGGCGGGCGTCGCTGGCGAAGCTGCGCGCCGAAGTCGAGCCGGTCGAGCCGGCGGCGCTGGGCCGGTTCCTGCCCGCGTGGCACGGGTTCGGCGGCCGCGTCCGGGCGGCCCCGACGGCGGACGACGTGCTGTCGGTGGTCGAGCAGCTCGCCGGGGCACCGTTGCCCGCGAGCGCGGTGGAGTCGCTGATCCTGCCCGGACGGCTGCCGGGCTACTCCCCCGCTCTGCTGGACGAGCTGACAACGGCGGGCGAAGTGACGTGGGCGGGTTGCGGCGCCCTGTCCGGCGGCGACGGCTGGATCGCCCTGGCCCCGACCGACGTGGCCGACCTGCTGCTGCCCGAAGTAGTCGAGGACATCCCGACCGGCCCGCTGCACGACGCGATCGTGTCCACATTGGAGGGTGGCGCGCTGTTCTTCCGCCAGCTGGTGGACCGCGCGACGGTCCTGGTGGACAAGGCCCCCAACGACGCGGAAGTCGTGGCGGCGCTGTGGGACCTGGTCTGGGCCGGGCTGGTCACGGGCGACACCCTCGGCCCACTGCGGGCGCAGGTCGCCGGGCACGGCGCCCACAAGCCCCGGCGTCAGGCTCCCCGCGGCCGCTACGCACGGCTGCGGGCAGGCCGACCCCAGATGCCATCACGGTCCGGACCGCCGACGGTCGCGGGCCGCTGGGCACTGACCCCACCCCGCGAGACCGACGCAACCCGCCGGGCGCACGCGAGGACGGAGGCGTTCCTGGAGCGCCACGGCGTCCTGACCCGCGGCGCGCTGGACACCGAACGCGTCACGGGCGGGTTCTCCGGGATCTACAAGGTCCTGCGCGGCATGGAGGACACGGGCCAGGTGATCCGCGGATACGTGGTGGAGGGCCTCGGCGCGGCCCAGTTCGCGGCCAAAGGCGCGGTCGACCGCCTGCGCGCCCTGTCCGGCCCAGGCCGCCCGGCCCCAGGCCGCCCAGTGGTCCTGGCGGCGGCGGACCCGGCGCAACCGTACGGCGCAGCCCTCCCCTGGCCGTCAGCAACGGGCGACACGAAGCACCGCCCCGCCCGCAAGGCAGGCGCACTGGCAGTTCTGGTCGACGGAGTTCCGGCCCTGTACGTGGAGAGAGGAGGCCGATCCCTGCTGAGTTTCACGGAGGAGCGCCAGCCACTGGCAGAGGCGGCCCAGGCATTGTCGGCAGCGGTCCGCGAAGGCTGGCTGGGCCAGCTGTCGGTCCAACGCGCAGACGGCGAGCAAGCCCTGACCTCGGAGCTGGCGGAGGTGTTGCAGGAGGCAGGCTTCCGAGCCACGCCCTCCGGCCTGCGCCTACGTGCCTGAGACCGGAGCGGACCGGCCGAGCAGCCCACACCGAAACCGGTCGGGGCGGATCAAGCCGGTGCGGGGACCAGGCGAAGCGCTCAGCCGCAAGCCGGAATCGCCTGCCTGGCCCGCCGCGGCTTGCCGTGCTCATTCCACCGAACCCGGTCGGCCCGCCCCATCGCGATCTCCGCCCCCGACCCCAGGCAGCGCAAACCCAAGCTGTCCCCACGCGAGGCCGGTTGGCGATTCCCGCGCGATCGGCTTCCTCGCTGCCCTAAGCTGCCAGTCCGACACGCACGAAGGATGTTCTGCTCATGGCGATGCGCGAACTGCGCTATTTCGGCGACCCGATCCTCAAGTCCGTCTGCGATCCGGTCACCGTGTTCGACGAGAAGCTCGAGGCGCTCGTGCGGGACCTGGTCGACTCCGTCAAGCCCGCCGGGCGCGCGGGGCTGGCCGCGCCGCAGATCGGCGTGGGGCTTCGCGTCTTCAGCTACGACGTCGCCGGGCTGACCGGGTACGTCATCAACCCCGAGATCGTCGAACTGTCCGAAGAGACACACGAGATCGACGAAGGCTGCCTGTCCGTGCCGGAACTGTGGTTCCCCACCCAGCGCGCGAAACACGCGAAGGTGCGCGGCGTCGACGTCCACAACGAACCCATCGAGGTCGAAGGCGAAGACGTGCTGGCCCAATGCCTGCAACACGAAACCGACCACCTCGACGGCGTCCTCTACCTCGACCGGCTCACCGCCGAGCGCAAGAAGTCCGCCCTGCGCGAGGCGCGCGGCAAAGACTGGTTCTGGAAGCGCTGACGGCTCAGGCCGGCAGGAACAGCCTCAGCCGGGCGCCGTCGTCGATGCTGCGTTCCGTGCGCAGGCCTGCCCGGGCCGCCGTGCGGGGCAGGATGTCGTCGCCCGCCAAGCACTCCGCGGACAGCTCCGTGATGCCCTGGGCCTCCGCCAGCACCGCGAGCCGCGCCAGGAGGGCCGTTCCGATTCCCTGCTGCTGCCAGTCGTCCTCGACCAGCAGGGAGATCTCCGCGCCGCCGGTGAGCGTCGGGATGAGCTGGGCCAGGCCGATCACCTCGCGGCCGAACACGGCCAGCACGCTCGTGCCGCGCGGCGGCACCAGCAGCCGGTGGAGGCGGCGGCGCGGGACCGTCCGCACCCCTGTGTGGTAGCGGCGGAACAGGGTCGCCATCGAGCAGCGGCGGTGCAGTTCGGCCACCGCGTCGGCGTCGCCGGGGACGCCCTTGCGCAGGACGATCGCCGCGCCGTCCGGGCGGTCGAGGACCACCGGGCCGGCCGCGTTCCGGGCCGCTGCCGCGAGCAGCGTCACCAGCGCTTCGGCGCGGGTCAGCTCCAGCTGCACGAACGGCGCCCACTGGCGGCGCGCCACCAGCGCGCCTCCGTCGGCCAGCGCGAACACCGCCCGGTGCCCGCTCTCCGTGCGCGCCGGGTTCGCCTCGACGGCGGGGACGAGCGTAACGACGTCCGCGGCCAGCACGTCCTTCAGCACCTCCGCCAGGCGCGCCGGGTCGTCGATCGCGCGGCGGGCCGCGAGCAGCGTCGACGCCGACGGGTCGACGAGCTCGTGGACGTCGGCGTCGATGATCGCCGTGCACTCGCAGCCCTCGGCGCGGATGGCGTCGACCAGGTGCCGCCGGGGCAGGCCGGTCGCCGGGCGCAGCACGATCTCGTCGAGCACTCCGCCCGGCACCGGCAGCACGGACAGCCCGAGGATGTTGCACTCGAGGTCGGCGAGCCGGATGGCGATGCGGGCGAGGGTGCCCGGGTGGTCGTGCATCCGGATCCGCACCCGCCACGCCGACGGCGCCGCCGGCTCCTCGGCGACGGCCGTCCGGCCCGGCTGGGGCAACGCTTCGGAAGTCTCCATGCCCCCACGGTCCCCCGGGGTTGTTGCCGCTCCAGGACGCCGGTGTTTCGCGCAGATCAGCGTTCGACGCGGCCCGGCAACGCCGCCGAAACACTCAGCCAGGACCGCAGCTCGGTGGCCAGCGCGACCGGGGCGTCCGGCTGGACGAGGTGCCCGGCGCCGGCGACCGGGGCGACCACGGCGTGCCGTGGCAGAACACCACCGCGGGCCCCGATCCGGCGCGATTCCAGGCGATCCGGCGCCCCTGCCAGTCGAAGAACTCCATGATCCCCAAGCTAGGTCAGCGCGGGGTCAGCACGCAGAACTCGTTGCCCTCCGGATCGGTCAGCACCCGCCACGGCAGCGCGGGACCGCCCAGGTCCGCCGGCGCCGCGCCGGCCGCGATGACCTGCGTCACCGCCGCGGCGTGATCGGCCTCCGCCGGGGGCGCGACGTCCAGATGCACGCGGTTCTTGCCCCTCTTGACGTCGTCGTTGCGCAGGAACTCCAGCCACGGCCCCCGGCCGGACGGCGCGCGCAGCCCTACCAGGACGTCACCTTCGCGGGCCTGGATCGGGCGGCCGGTGATCCCCGCCCAGAAGCCCGCCAGCAGCTCCGGGTCGTGGGCGTCGACCAGGATCGACGCCACCGCGCCGGTGTCCGCGTACCGCTCGCGGGGTTCGAGGACGCAGAACTCGTTGCCTTCCGGGTCCGCGAGCACCACCCAGGGCACGTCGCCCTGCCCGAGGTCGACCCGGCGGCCGCCCAGCTGCAGGGCGCGCGCCACCAGCTCGGCCTGGTGCTCCGGGGTCGTGCTCGCCAGATCCAGGTGGATGCGGTTCTTGACCTCCTTGGGTTCGGGGACCGGCACGAAGACGAGGTCCAGGTCCCAGCCGTCGCTTTCCGGGGCCCGGACGTCGACCTCGCCGGGCTCCTCGACGGCGACGTGCCAGCCGAGCAGCGCGGCCCAGAAGTCCGCCAGGATTTCCGGGCGCGCCGCGTCGATCACCAGGTTCACCAGGCGCGTGGTCATGCGCCGCAGGCTAACCGCCACCTCCGACAATTCCGGTTCGGCTTCCCCACCGGCCGGGTCATCGGGTCGCGAGCCGCAGCAGCGCCCAGAGCTGGGCCGCCTGGTCGTGCACGCCGCGCACGGTCACCGCGGTCAGGGACGCTCGGCCCCAGAGCCACAGATAGATCTGCGCGGGTTTGGCCGCCGTGACGACGTCGTCCGCGGCCTCGGCCTCCTCGGCCGAACAGCGCCAGGCCTCGGTCGTGACGGGGCCGGCCCGCGCGATCCAGCTGTGCGCGCCGGCGCGGACGCCGACCGAGCCCGCCTTCGTGCCGGTCAGGCCGAGCATCGGAAGCTTCTGCCCGAACCACAGGGTGAGCACCTCGTCGATGCCGTCGATCGCGACGTCTTCGGGCACGCCGCGCGGCTCGGCGCCCGACGCCTGCTCGACGTCCACCCGGTGGACGACCGTCTCGTGCAGCATCCGCCGGCGCCAGAACCCGTAGGTCCGGTCGGCCGGCCACCAGGTGTCGGCGCGGTCCTCCGGGTCGTGCGCGGCGAGCTCGTCGAGCAGTTCGGTGAGGCCCTCCTCGAGGAACGCCCGCAGGCTCTGGCCCGGCTCGGGTTCGCGTGGCCAGTCTTCGGGGCTGCGGCCGTCGGTCAGCCGGCGCCGGACCAGCCGGTAGAGGCTCCCGACGTGCCGGGCGACCTCGCCGATCGACCAGCCGGGGCAGGCGGGCACCGGCGCTTCGGTCGGCGCCGCGTGCACCGCTTCGGCGAGCAGCCTGCCTTCGATTCCCAACGCCGTGAGCAACCGCCCCTGGTCGACCGGGCCGTGCTCACGCGACATGGGCTTCCCCGGTGATCGGCAGGCCGTGCACGAGACGGCGAACGAGCTCGAGGAACGGCGTGGCGGCCCCGACCAGCCCGGCGGCGGACTCGGCGGTGACCTTCCCGGTGATCCCGGCCTGCGCGGCGGCGCGGGTGGCCGAGTTGCTGGCGAAGAAGGCGGACCATTCGCGCAGCTCGGGGGCGACGGAGTCGAGCAGCACCCAGGTGCTGGCGGGCCGCGCCCGCCCCCGGTGCGGCCGCCCCCGGGCGGCGAGCACGGCAGCGGCCCCGCGAAGGGCGGCGAGGTAGGCACCGATGAAGCGTTCGGCGGGCCGGGTCTCCTGAGCGGCCTCGGCCAGCCCCCGCCGCGCTTGCGCCAGCAACCCGGCGGCAGCCGGCGACGCGGGCGGACGCAGGGACATGGGCAGCGGCGACTGATCGGAGTCGGCGCCGGGCGGGCGGAGCTCCATGGGAAGTTCGGGCTCGCCGGCGGCCGGGGCTTCGGCCATGGCGGGCGGCTGGGTCTGCGGCTTGACAGGCTGCCCGGAGTCGGCAGCGGACGGCGCGATCGGCTGCGGCTCGGCCTGCGGCGAACCCGCCAACGTGGCGGGCTGGGCGGAAGCGGACGGCGCGACCGGCTGCGGCTGGGCGACCGACTGGCCCGAGCCGGCAGGAGACGGCGCGACCGCCTGCGGCTCATCCGCCAGCGCGGCGAACTCGCCGGAGCCGGCAACGGACGCCGGCGCGGCGAACTCGCCGGAGCCGCCACGAGACGGCGCGACCGGCTGCCCAGCCAGTTCCACAGCCGACAACTCGATCTGCCCCGAATCCGCGACAGTCCGGCCCGAATCGGTGGTCACCGGGCGGGTCTGCGCCGGGATCGCCGGGGCCGGCAGCTCGGCTCCCGAAGTGCACAGGGCGATCGGCAGCTGCGGCTGCCGGGAATCCGCCGCCGACGACGGGCGCTGCCGTGAGTCCGCTGCCGGCGACACGCACTGCCGGGAGCGGCGGGCGCCGGCCGGGGATGGCTGCGGGCGCAGCGACATGGGCAGCTCCGGCTGCCCGGGATCCGTGGGGGACACGACCTTGACGGACATGGCGACCCTCCTCCTGCGCGGGTGAGCCCCGGCACCTGTCCGGTGCCCGCTCACCGATGTCGAACGCCTGTTCGAACAATTTCCAGAGTAACCCCCGACCCGGTGCCCGCTCAACCCCAGGGGGCGTGGTGCGGGACACCAGGTCGGTGCCGTGATCTCATAGGTTCATGAGTTCGCTGGAGCACCCCGCCGTCGCCAAGGTGGCGGCCGCGCTGGCCGAAGCCGGGCAGCGCGGCGCCGCCGAGGGCATCCGTGTCCTGCCCGCCGAGGTCCGGACCGCCGCTCAGGCGGCCGAGGCACTCGGCGTGCCCGTCGGGGCCATCGCCAACAGCCTCATCTTCCGCCTGGGGTCCGACAAAAAAGCGCTCCTCGCCCTCACCTCGGGTGCCCACCGCGCCGATCCGGCCACCCTCGAACGGCTGGCCGGGGGCACGATCGGCAAGGCCGACGCCGATTTCGTACGGACGCACACCGGGCAGCCGATCGGCGGCGTCGCGCCCGTCGGGCACCCCTCGCCGCTGCCGACCCTGGTCGACACCGCGCTGCGCGAGCACGACGTCGTCTGGGCCGCCGCCGGGCACCCGAAGGCTGTCTTCCCCACGACCTTCGCCGGGCTGGTCGCCTTGACCGGGGGCACCCCGGGCGCGCTCGGCGGCGCGGAGGAGGATGGACAGCCGTGACCGCGATGCCCGCCGGCTGCTCCCGGTACGTCCAGCTCTCCGCGGACGAGTTCCGCGCCCGCCTGCCCGAAGCGCTCGACATCTACGTCCGGGCGATGCGGTACCCGGCGGGCACCGCCGAGCAGCGCGCGCCGATGTGGCTCACCCACGCGCTGCGCGAGGGCTGGCGCTGCATGGCCGCGCTCGACGCCGACGACGTCCTGCTCGGCGTGGCCTACGGCTACCGCGGCCGGGCCGGGCAGTGGTGGCACGAGCAGGTCCGCCACGGCCTGAGCCGCCGGTCCGGGGCCGCCGAGGCCGACCGGTGGCTGGCGGACTACTTCGAGCTGACCGAGATCCACGTCCGGCCGGAGAACCAGGGCCACCAGATCGGCGAAGACCTGCTGCGCAGCCTCCTCGAAGGCGTCCCGAGCGCGAACGTGCTGCTGTCGACGCCCGAGGGCACGAGCCGGGCGTGGAAGCTCTACCGCCGCACCGGCTTCGTCGACGTCCTGCGCGACTACCACTTCGCCGGCGACCCGCGGCCGTTCGCGATCCTGGGGCGGGCGCTGCCCCTCGACCCGCGCTGAGCCGAGGGGCAGCAGCTCTCACCGCGGCTCGGGCCGCCAGTAGCCGACGACCAGCGCCGCGACCAGCACGGCGGCGCCGCACCAGGCCGTGACGCTGAGCCGTTCACCGAGCAGTGCGGCGGAGAGCACCGCGGCCGTCAGCGGCTCCAGGACCGCCGACAGCGAGCCGAGCACGGGGTGCGCGTCGGCCAGTCCGCGCAGGTACGCGGCGTACGCGAGCGCTGTCGGGACGGCGCCGAGGTAGCAGACGATCGCGAGGACGTCCGCGTGCAGCGGGACCGCCATGCCCGACCAGCTCGCGGCCGGCAGGAGCAGCAGGCCGCCGGCGAGGCAGCCGAACCCCGTCGTCGACAGCGGGTCCAGGCCTTCGACGGGCTTCGCGGTGACCAGCGTGAGAGTGGCGAAGCCGGCCGCCGCGAGCAGCGCGAAGCCGAGTCCGCCGAACGAGATCGCTTCTCCCGGTGACCACTGGAGCAGCACCAGGCCGGCGAGGGTGCCCGTCACCGAGACCAGCGTCCAGCGGCGGAGTTTCCGCACCGACGCGAGGGTGACGAAGACGGGCGCGGCGCCGATCGTGGTCATGGTCGCGACGCTCACCGAGCTGAGCGCGACGGCCGCGAAGTAGCTCGCCTGGAAGAGGGCGAACAGCCCGCCGACGGCGAGGACGCGCCGGCCGGCCTCCGCCGTGCGGGGCAGGGGACGGCCGTTCAGGAGGAGGGTCGCGACGGCGCCGCCGACGAGCAGCCGGTAGTCGGCGACGGCGAGCGGGTGGAGGCCGGCCCGGCGGGCGAGCAGCGAGCCGGCGAGGCCACCGGTGCCCCAGAGGACACCGGCGAGGACGAGCGCGGCCGAGGAATGGGCGCGCGTGGACAGAGACACCAAGGGAACGCTCCTGCGTCGAAGGAAAACCGGAGATCGACGACGCGGGGTGAGTGCGCACCACGAATCAGCCGCGGGCCCCGAAGGCCACGCGGCGGAGGACCACCCCGCTCAGGCGCGAGGCGGTGGGGTGACGAAGAGGATTCGGCGCACGAGGCGAACCTATCGGGGCGGGGCGGAGCGGGGCCACCGGTTTTCGGTGACCCCGCCTCGAGTGCTCAGTCCAGGTGGGACAGCTGCTCCCGCAGCGTGTCCAGACCCATCCCGCCCAGTTTGAGCGCCTCCGTGTGGAACCGCTTGATGTCGAACCCGGCGCCGGCGCGGGCCTGGGCCTCGGAGCGGGCCGTCAGCCAGAGGCGCTCGCCGATCTTGTACGCCGGGGCCTGGCCCGGCCAGCCCAGGTAGCGGTCGATCTCGTCGCGGATGTGGGCCTGGTCCGTGATCGTGCGGGTCAGCATGAACTCCAGGCCCAGCTCCGGCGTCCACCGCTCGCCCTCGTGGAAACCCGTCCCGGCCGGGATCTGCAGCTCCAGGTGCATGCCGAGGTCCACCACCACGCGGGCGGCGCGGAACAGCTGCTCCGACAGCATCCCCAGCAGGTCACCGTCGTCGGCGAGGTAGCCCAGCTCCTCCATCAGGCGCTCCGCGTACAGGGCCCAGCCCTCCGCGTGGCCCGAGGTGAACGCCAGCAGCCTCTGGTACTTGTTCAGCCCGCCCGACTGGTCCACCGCCGTCGCGATCTGGAGGTGGTGGCCCGGTGCGCCCTCGTGGTACACCGTGCTCGTCTCGCGCCAGGTGCTGAACTCGTCGCGGCCCGCCGGGAGGGACCACCACATGCGGCCCGGCCGCACGAAGTCCTCGCTCGGTCCCGTGTAGTACGCGCCGACGCCGCCTCCGGGCGGGGCGATCTTGCACTCCAGGGCCATCACCCGGTCGGAGATGTCGAAGTGCTTGCCGCGCAACGACTCCAGGGCGTCGTCGGACAGGCGCTGCATCCACGCCTCGAACTCCGCGCGGCCGCGGATGCGGTACCGCGCGTCCGCGTCGAGCGCGGCCGCGGCCTCCACGGCGGACGCGCCCGGCTTGATGCGGTTCGCCACCGCGCGCATCTCGGCCTCGATCCGGGCGAACTCCGCCCAGCCCCACTCGTACGCCTCCCGCAGGTCCAGCGTGGCGCCGACGAAGAACCGGGACCACAGGCGGTAGACGTCCTCGCCGACGGCGTCCTTGACCGGGGCCTTCGGGGCCAGTTCGGCCCGCAGGAAGCCGGCGAACTCCGCGAACGCCTCGTCGGCGGCCCGCGCGTGACGCCCGAGGTCGGCCTGCAGCCCTTCCGGCGACCCGCCGCCGGCGAGCTCGGTGAAGAACCCCGTCTCCTCCTTCAGGCCCGCCCACGTTTCGCACTGCTCCGCGACCTTCGCGACCTGCCGCAGCGCCGCGACGTGCCCCGCGTCGGACGCCGAGAGCAGGCCGCTGCGGATGTTCGCCAGCGCCTGCGGGACCTCGGCGATCCGGTCCGAGAGGACCGCCCAGTCCTGCTCGGTTACCCGGGGCATCAGGTCGAACGCCATCCGCAGTTCCTGCACCGGGCTGGAGATGACGTTCAGGCTCGCCACGTCCAGGCCGGCCTCGTGGATCTCCAGCTCCAGGCCGACGCGCTCGGTGAACACGGCCTTCGCCGCGCGCTCGGCGGCGTCGCGCGGCTCGGCGGCGGTGACGGCGGCG